>MWAR01000115.1 GCA_002068715.1 bacterium ADurb.Bin374 | reverse complement strand
CCCGCCCCTACGCATGCCGGTGCGATTCCAATCCTGCCGTTCATAAATCATATAACATGATGTATAATAATGACTGATGTGAACGCGTCGTTTCGGGGGCGGGGGCGGTTCGCCGTGAGCGGCGAGGCCCTGGCCGGCCTCGTGTTCGGTCTGGTCGCCATCCTGCTGTTTTACAATGGCTGGTTCGTCGACCTCGAGAACGGCAGTATCGACCTGCGGTTCCGCACCCGGGGCGAGCTGCCGCCAAGCCGCGACGTCGTGCTCGTTTCGATCACAGACGAATGCATCGCGAAACTCGGCCCGTGGCCGTGGCCGCGCGCGATCCATGCCCGCCTGCTCGATGTTCTCGCATCGGCCGGCGCGCGGGTGGCGGCGTTCGACATCATGTTCAGCGAGCCGTCGATCGCGGGCCCCGAAGACGACGCGATCTTCGCGAAGGCAGTCGCCTCGTTCGGCAAGGTCGTTTTGCCCCTCGTGATGGTGAAAAAAACCGTTCTCGACAATGACACGTGCGAGATGGTCGAGCGCCTAGTGGCCGACCGGCCGATTCCCGGACTCCGGGCCCCCGTCGCGTCGGAAGGGTTCATCGACATGGAACACCAGTTCACGAACACCGACGGCGTGATGCGTCACCTGTTCCTGGAAAAGAAGCTTGGGGAAGAGGTGTATCGCTGCTTCGGCCTCGTGATCGCGGCCAACCTGCTCGACGTCGGTATCGATATAATACCAGGCGGCATAAATATCGGCGGCAGGACGCTGGAATTCTATACCCGCCGGGAACGCACCCATCCGGGTTCTCCGATCAGCTCCCTGATGCTGAACTACGGGGGAAAGACGGGGTATTTCGACGACGTCGCCTACCACGAGGTGCTCGAAGGGCGCTTCCAGACCGGGCTGATGCGCGACAAGGCCGTCATCGTCGGTACGCGGGCGAAGGGCACATCCGAGGACGTGAAATTCTCCCCGTTCGGGGCGATTTCCGGCATGGAAATCCATGCGAATCTCGTCCACAACATCGCGAGCGGCCGCATTCTGCATCGCATCGCCCCTTCCCGCACGTGCGTGCTGCTGCTGGCCGTCGCCCTCTTCGCCGCCTGGATCATCTGGCGGACGGGGAGCGTCGCCGGCAACCTTGCGATCGCCGTGCTCTGGCTCGGCTGGCCCCTTCTCGCGGTGTTCGCCTTCAAGCGCGACCTGGTGCTCGAGACCGTGCCGTTCCTGCTCCTTCTGCCGGTCGAGTGGGCGCTGATGCGTCTCGGCCAGCAGCTCGGCGACCTCCGGCAGCGCAATCGGGAATTGGCCCGCAAGGTGCGCGAACTGTCGATGGTGAACGAAGTCAGCCAGGCAGTGAACTTCATGGGCGACCTCAAGCGGACCCTGGACACGATTCTCTCCCGGTGCGTGCAGGCCCTCGGCGCCGAGCGGGGTTCGCTGTTCATGCTGGACGAGCGGTATGAGAGCCTCGTGGAGGCGGCCGTCGTTTTCGGTGTGGAGGGCGAGGCGGCCGTCGATCCCGAACTGCTGGCGAAGTTCCGTGAAGGCGCCGGCATCGCAGGCGAGGTGTTCTCGAGCGGGCAGCCGAAGCTGATACAGGACACGGTCAGGGAAAAGGGGTTCGAGCAGTTCGCGGGCGGGCGCGGCGCCGTGCGGTCGATCCTGTGCGTTCCCCTCCAGGTGCGGGACACGCCGATCGGGGTCATGAACATCGTGAACAAGGCGGCCGACGTGTTCGACCACGAGGACCTCCAGATGGCTCTGACGATGGCGAACCAGGCCGCCGTGGTCGTCGAGAAAGCGCGGCTGTTCAACCTCGCCACGATCGACGGACTGACGGGCCTGATCGTGCGCCGACACTTCCAGTCGCGCATGGAGGAGGAGTTCCGGCGGGCAAAGCGGTACGAGAAACCGCTTTCATTTATAATGACCGATATAGATCATTTCAAGAAGTTCAACGATACGTGGGGCCACCAGACCGGCGACATGGTCCTGCGCGAGGTCGCGAAGATCGTGCGCTGCACCATCCGCGACACCGACGTGGCGGCGCGCTACGGCGGCGAGGAGTTCTGCGTGATCCTGCCGGAAACCGACCTCGAGGGCGGCCGGCTGTTCGCCGAGCGCCTGCGCCAGAAGGTCGAATCGTCGATATTCCCGGGCCCGAAGGGCGATCTGAAGGTGACGATCAGCCTCGGCCTCAGCGCGCTTCCCTACAACTACGCCGAAACGACCGTCGAGATGATGAAGATCGCCGACGAAGCCCTCTACGAGGCCAAGCACGCAGGCGAGCCCCCCGCCGAAGGATCGGCGGAAGCGACTCCGGGCCCGGCCTCATCGGCGCCGGAACAGCACTGATACGGATTGACAACCCGCCAGGGTGATTTTGTTCCTGAAACAGGGAAATGTTCTTCCTTTTCGGAGCGGCATCGGCCGTGTAAACTTCCGGTATCAAGGCGCAACCCGGTGATCGTCACCGGAACAAGCCTTGGAAGTCGAGAAAAAGAAGAGGTATCCGTATGAACAAGCGTCTCTTTCTGGTTCTGAGTCTCCTGATCCTGGTCGGCGCCATGGCGTCGTTCGCAGCCGAACCCACATTTCAGGCCGTGAGGTTCGAGGAAGTGGACTCCGGCATGCCCTACAACGTTCCCGAGGTTCCGGTGGCGGATCCGAAAAGCATGGAGGGAATCAAGGTCGCCCTCGTCTGCGCCCACGGCTTCGAGGAAGTCGAGGGAACCTATCCGCTCAGGTATCTGCGGGCCCGCGGCGCACACGTGGATGTCATCACCCCCGACTGGATCAAGGGCCGCGTCATGGCCGTCCGGTTCCTCAAGCCATCCGTCTGGATTCCGGTCACCAAGACCGTTTCCGAAGCAAACCCCACCGACTACTGCTCGGTGATCATCCCCGGCGGCGCCTGGAACCCCATCATCATGCGCACCGACGGAAAGATTCTCGATTTCGTGCAGAAGGCGCAGAAGGCCAACAAGCTGATCGCCTCGATCTGCCACGGGCCGCAGGTGCTCATCAGCGCGGGCCTCGTGAAGGGCCGTGAGATCACCGGCGTCGGCGATATCCGCACCGACCTGCGCAACGCCGGCGGCCGGGTCGTCGAGGACCAGCCCGTCGTCGTAGACGGCAACATCCTGACGAGCCGCGACCCGAACGACCTCGCCCAGTTCTGCCAGGCGTTTGAGGAGTATCTGAAGAAGAACCTGAAGTTCTGCCACGGCCAGAACGAAGACGGCACGAAGGAAGGCGCGGCCCCGCAGGCCTCGATGGAGCAGAGCACCCAGATGTGCCCCGACTGCAAGGGCACGGGCCGGCTGACCGGTGGCCCCGGCAACTATCCCTATGCCTGCCCGAAATGCCATGGAACGGGCAAGGTCGCGGGAAACCCCAACCTTCCCCCGGTTTCGACGGATCATTGATCCCCTGAAGATGAAGGCCCGGCCGAACCCGCATACATTGCGGGTTCGGCCTCTGCGGGAGGACACTATGGCAAACCTGCTCGAGCACCCGTTCATGAGGCTTGTTTTCGAACATCGGGATTTTTCCCTGTACCGGTTCGACGGGCAGTTCCGGCGAAAGACCAGCCTTACCCTCAAGAGCGGCCGGATCGGCATTTTCATCTGCGAGAAGGGGCATTTTCACTCGGATACCACGACCCTGACCCACCACCTGCACGAGCGGCTCGTGTCGTTCGCCCTGTCGCACGACTGCACCAAGGTTTTCGACGCCGACGTCGAGGTGGGCTTTTTCCTGGTCATGTTCGACCGCGCTGTCCTCGAATCGTTCATCAGCGGCGTCGGCGGCGACGTGAGGGTGGTCATGGGCAGCTTCTCAAGCTGTCAGTGCACGGTCCGGAACACCGGCCGCGACATCTCCGCCGCCGTGTCGAAGCTTCATGCCGAGGCCACTGGCCGTTATTGGGGATACGCGACGGCGATCGAGGCCGCGTTCGATGAGCTGCTGGTCAATTTCGTGCGGATGTTTTCCGAGGCGAACCGCGAGCAGGTGCCGGCAGACCCGGTCACGGCGAAGGTGGGCATGTTCCTCGAGGCGCACATGGACCGGGAGCTCTCGCTCGAAGAGGTCGCCGACTGGGCCGGGGTCTCGAAGAACCACCTGTGCCGCATCTTCAAGAAGTCGACAGGCCAGCGCGTCTTCCAGTATCTCAACTCTCTCCGCATCAGGCGCGCCTGCGAGAGGCTGAAGGGAACCGGGGAGACCGTCGAGCGGATCGCCCGCTCGGTCGGATTCAATAACACGAACTATTTTCACAAGGTGTTCAAAAACGTCACCGGCACCATGCCGACCGCATGGCGCAAGTCGGCGGGAGCGGCCTTCGCGCCCGCGAACGTGGAGGGTTGATCATGCGCTTTCATCTCGCCGTCCTGGCCGCGATCGCAACTTTAGTCTGCTTCTCCGCCCCGGCCCGCGCCGAGGGGCCCGCCTGGGCCGTCGACGAAAAACTGGGATTCCATTTCGCTTTTCTCGACAGCGGGGAGCATTCTGCCGACGACGTCTGGAAATCCGTTCCCGCAGTGAAGGTGTCTCCGGACGCCGTTCCGGAGGCAGCCGACATCACGAACATCGACCTGGACGGCATTCGTGGCCTGGATTTCATGCTTCCTTCCAGACCGGCCCCGGGTTCGTTCACGTTCTTTCTGAAGTTTTTCGAGTTTCCCGCCTGGCTGGACGCCGGGGCGGCCGCGGACCGCGTTGTCGACAGATACGGTCTGAACCTCCTTCCGGAAGGTGAAAATCTGCGCAAGTGGATGTCGAACCGCGATCATCTCCGGGTAAAGGAAGGGTTCATCGCGCCGACCGGACGCACGTTCTCCGCCGATAGCCCTTACCCGGCCCTGATCATTCCCCAGAAAGACGTGACCGTCAATGGGCTCTCAATGACGCCCCAGAAGTATTTCGACACGCGCACTCCGTTTCTTTCGGTCTACCTGAATCCAGCCGAGCCCGAACCTACCGGCCTCTCCGAGAACGATCGCGCCGTCTGGAGCGGCAAGGGTGTAATCGCCTTCCACGGGGCGCTTCACGAGGTCTATTCCAGAAACTATACTATAGTAAAGGGCCCCGAACCAGATGCGTTCAGTTACTTCCGTGTTTCGGGAGCGAGCGGAACCGTTACCATCCTCAGGCTGCCTCTCAAACCACTGACCTTCGAAGCGAACTGGCGCAATCTTCCGATGCCCGAGAACCCGAAGAAGGTCTTTCTGTCGGCCCTGCTGTTGATATATCGATACGAATATATTTTAACGGGTCCTCTGGACGATGCTGCAGCCGTCGATTCACCGGAATTCACGGCCGCCACGAAACTCGTCGACGCACAGGTGCTCGAGGCAGGATCGGTCGTCCGCCAGCCGTGACGAGTCTTTGGACGTGATCGGATACAGGAGCAACCGATGAGCACCCCATGGGATGTCCTGCTGTGCGATATCGACGGAACGCTGATGGGCAAAACACCGTCAGGGTCCTGGGCCGCCTTTCCCGGCGCTCCAGATGCGCTGACAGAGGTCCGCCGACATATGCGGACGGTGTTCGTGACGAACACGACGTCACAGTCGCAGAAGGCCATTCATCAGCTCCTGAACGACCTCGGATTCCCGTGCGAACCGGGCGAGGTCTACACCCCGTGGGCGGTCGCGCGACAGATCATGCGTAAGGAAGGCCGCACGAGCGGATATGCCTTCCTTCCACCCCGCGACCGGAGCGAAGCGGACTGGTTCTCCATCGACGAGCAGGGCGGCAATGCCGTGCTGGTCGGGGATGAATCGCTCGACGCGACGTTCCGGCAGGTGCAGGACGCGTTCCGTCTGCTGATGCGCGGGGCGAAGCTGTACACCCTTCAGAGAAACCGGTATTACCGCGGTTCGGACGGGCTGTGTCTGGACCTTGGGCCGCTGACGGCCGCCCTCGAATACGCGAGCGGCCAGCAGGCGACCGTATTCGGAAAACCGTCCCCCACCCTGTTCTCGAGCATCGCCGACGCATACGGCACGAGCCCCGGCCGCATGGCCATCGTCGGGGACGACGCCGAGTTCGATGTCGCGGCGCCGATGAAGCAGGGACTGACAGGCATTCTCGTCAGGACAGGGAAGTATCTCGCAGGAAGCGAGGACCGCCTCGAACGGCCGCCCAGCTTCACCCTCGACTCGTTCGCCGGCTTGCCGGCGCTTCTGGAGTCGTTCGCCTGACCCTCAGCCTTCGAGGTCGGTGCGGGACAGGTTGAGGGTTTTGAGGTGCCTGTACAGGGTCGCCTTGTGAACCCCGAGAATCGCGGCCGCCCTGGTGATGTTTCCCCGGGCATCCGCGAAGGCCTGCCTGATGACTTCGGGGTCGAGGTCGATCTTGCCACCCGGTTGTCGTGAAGAAGCTGCCGGCATCGACGGCATTGCCGGAACTTTCCGGACCTCGACGACATCACCATTTTCCCCGTCGAACCGGGGGGGAGGAGGGGCAGGCTGCCGGGGCGGCTCGATTGGCGCGGCATCGCTTCCCAGCGGAATGGCGCTCCGGTAGGGGAGCATGGTGACACGTGGGTCGTATCGTGCGAACCGGGCCGCGTTCGTCCGCTCGTCGTACCATTCCTTCAGCGACCGCAGGCCGATGACCTCGCCCTGCGTCTCGGCGAACAGGCGTTCCATGAGGTTGCGCAGTTCGCGCACGTTTCCGGGCCACTGGTACTGCTTCAGCAGGTGGATCGCCTCGCGGGTCATGCAGCCGACGCGACGGCCGTATTTGTCGTTGAAGACGCCGATGAAATATCTGATGAGCAGTTCCAGATCGTTCGGACGGTCGCGAAGCGGCGGCACGGTGATCTGGAGGGCGTTGATGCGGTAGAACAGGTCGGCGCGGAACCGGCCCAGGGCGACCGCTTCCTCGAGCTGGACGTTGGTCGCGGCGACGAGCCGCACGTCGACCTTTATCGGCTTTTCCCCGCCGACCCGCTCGATCGTCTGGTCTTCGAGAACGCGGAGCAGCTTCGCTTGCGAGCTGAGCGGCAGGTCGCCGATTTCGTCGAGGAACAGCGTTCCGCGGTCGGCCCGCTCGAATCGGCCTTTATGGGAGCGGATCGCGCTGGTGAATGAACCTTTTTCGTGGCCGAACAGTTCGCTTTCGAACAACGTTTCCGTGATCGCACTGCAGTTGAGGGTGACGAAGGGCCCGGTGCTGCGTTTGCTCGACAGGTGCACCGCCCGCGCGACGCCTTCCTTGCCCGAGCCCGTCTCGCCGACGACCAGCACCGGGGCGTCCGAGACGCCGTACAGCCTGATCTTGTTGAACACGCGCTGCATCGGCTGGGACATGCCCACGAGGCCGTGGAACGAGACTTCCCGAAGATCGATGGCGTTCGGTTCGTCGGCCGGAAGCGGCCGCTCCTGGAAACGGATCGCGACGCCCTTCGAGCCGTCCGGGAGCGTTTCGGGATGGGCCTCGAGCAGGACCTGGTGTTCCTGTTCGTGCCGGTCGCGAAGGCGGGCCTTGAACTCCCGGACCGAGGCGCCCGTCTCGAGCACCTGCTCCGCGAGTTCGATCACGTCGGGGAAAGCCCCTTCCAGCCAGTCGGTGTCGTCGGCTCCGCCGCTTCGATCCGCGGACAGGCTGCGCTGCGGCTTGCCGAGATACTCGGCGAG
>MWAR01000114.1 GCA_002068715.1 bacterium ADurb.Bin374 | reverse complement strand
ATCTGCCCGCGAAACCCGGTCCAGCTGCTCGACGAAGCCACGCAGGATCAGGGTGTAACTCGACGGCGAGACCAGGCAGTGCTGATTGCTCGAGTTTTTGATCGTCAGCGGAAGGCCGGCGAACTGGCGTATCACCTGTGAAGCCGTCAGGCGGATTCCCACGATAACCGTCCCGGTGCCGGAGACGCGAACCGTTTCTACGGGGGGCTTGAGGAGCGCGGTGATACTGCCGGAAGACGTCATCATGGCGAGATCGATCGGCATCGTCAGCAGTTCGTTCATCTGCTCGAGAATTCTTCCCGGGCCGGTGATGCCGATGTCAGGCGGAACGACGTCGAATCCTTCCAGGCGGAACCCCTCGGGAGGCTTGTTGATGAACTGGGGCATGACGCGGATGATCCTGCCCGGATACCCCGCCTTCACCGTGATGTCGACGTTGACCTTTTCAGGAACGACCTTCACGCCGTCGATGATTTCGCCCGATGTCGCCAGCAACACCACGGGGCAACTCTCGCTCACCGAGTTTCTGGCGTTGTTGAGCGTGATGGCGACCTGCGCCACGGCGATACGCTCGATCACTTCTTTCGGGCCTTCAACCGTCACGCGTCTCGGAGTCAGATTCGGCATTTCGGAGAGGAACCCTTCGTCCGTCTGCCCTTTCACTTCTGCCGAGATTTCGAATTCCCGGCGTATGAGGGGCTCGCCGGTCACTTCGATCTGGGCCGGCTTGATCGACACCATTGTCAGGCCGGGCGGAGTCGTGACCTTGAGAGGCAGCATGGCCGAACCGGGTCGGAGCGAGTAGAGGTCGACGCTGACCTGCACGAGATCGCGGCCGGCGATGATGAAATCGCGGCGGGTTCCGGTGAGGACGACTTCCGTCACGGCAGACTGGGGCAGAACGCGCATCAACTGCGGTATGTTCCGGTATTCGACTTTCGTCGTCACTGTGCGGCGGATGATCGGCGAAACGATGATATTCACGTATATCCAGAGGACGAGCGCGAGCAGGATCGTGACCAGCTTCAGATTGATTCGCATGGCTTCACTTGAGCGGCATCAGCAGCCGCCTGTCCTTTATGACGCGTTTGAGGGCGGCCCGCAGGAGGTCGCGGACCTTCTCGCCGTTCAGGTCGCGCACGAGCTTTCCGCCCTTGGCGAACGAGATCGCACCCGTTTCTTCGCTCACGATCAGCGCGAGCGCGTCGGTGATCTCGGTGATGCCGACGGCGGCGCGATGCCGCGTTCCGACCTCCCGGGCCAGGTCGGAGTTCTGGGAGATGGGCAGGAAGCAGCTCGCCGCCTCGATGGTGCCGCCCTTCATGATGACGGCCCCGTCATGCAGGGGCGTGAAGGGCAGGAAGATCGTGCTGAGGAGTTCGAAGGTGAGCGTGCTGTGCAGGGGAACGCCCTTGTCGATGAACTCTTTCAGCCCGATGTCCTGCTCGATGACGATCAGGGCGCCGATGCGCTTTTTCGCGCAGCTCTCGATGGTTTTCGCGAGTTCCTCGACGAGCTCGGGAATGTTTTCGGGGTTGGAACTCTGCTCGCCCAGGATCGAGCCGCGGCCGATCTCTTCGAGCGCGCGCCGGAGTTCGGGCTGGAAGATGACGACGAGGGCCAGGAAGCCCGTGGGGAGGGTGTTCGAGAGGACCCAGTTCAGCGTGTTGAAGTCGAGGTCCTTCGTGAACATCAGCAGGAGCAGGATGAACCCGAGCCCCTTGAGGAGGTTGAACGCGCGTGTTCCCTCGATCAGCAGGAGAACCTTGTGAATTCCCCAGCCGACGATCGCGACGTCGAGCAGATCGATCAGCGAGACGTCGCGCAGAACCGCGAGAACGAATTGAAACAGCATCATGTGTTCAGGCCGGCAACAGTTCCATCTTTTCGAGGATGGCGGCGATACGGTCGCGGGTTGCGGCTGACGCGGGCAGCAGCGGGAGGCGGAATTCTTCCCGGATCAGGCCCATCAGGGTGAGGGCCGTCTTCACCGGAATCGGATTGGATTCGAAGAACATCGCGCGGTGCAGATCGAGCAGCTCGAAGTGGCGTCGAAGCGCTTCGTCCCAGTTTTTTCGGAGAGCCGCATCGACGAACTCCTTCATCAGCCTGGGCACGACGTTGGCGGTCACGGAAATCGTGCCGCATGCCCCGACGGCCATAAGCGGAAAGTTGATGGCGTCTTCGCCGGAAAGCAGCTCGAAGCCGGTCGGCGCTGCGCGCAGGATGTCCATGGCCTGCTCGACATTTCCCGAGGCTTCCTTGATTCCTTTGATGTTCGGGGTTTTGGCAAGCTCGAGCACGGTCGCGGCTGTCATGTTCATCCCCGTGCGCCCCGGAACGTTGTACAGCAGCACCGGCAGCTTGGTTGCGGCTGCCACGGCCCGGAAATGGGCTATTTGTCCGGCAGGCGTCGGTTTGTTGTAATACGGCATCACGACCAGCACGGAGTCGGCACCCAGCGACTCGGCGCTGCGCGTCATGTCGACGGCGGAGGCTGTGTTGTTGCCGCCCGTTCCCAGCATCAGCCCGATCTTTCCGGAAACGCGTCCCGCGACAAGCTCCATGAGGCGCATCTTTTCTTCGGTCGAAAGGGTTGGCGATTCACCGGTGGTTCCGACGATGACGAGGCCATCGGTGCCGGCTTCGAGGTGCAGATCGAGCAGACGGAAAACGGCATCATGGTCGATCTGGCCGTTGCGGAACGGCGTGACCAGGGCCGCCCATGAGCCCCGGAACGTGGTGCGCGGCATTTCGGACCTCCCGAGCAGTGTGATGAAAAATCCGTCAGGTCGGATTCCCCGGACCCGATCGGAGAAAACTATATCACAAACACCTCTGGTATTCGCAACCTTCTTCTCAGGGAAAAGAACATTTTCGGTCGATACCTTAAACTGTGTATCCAGCGCATCATCACACGCATCAGTTGACGGAACCCCCTATTCAGGGTATGCTCGCGGGGCGCGATATGTCACAAAACCACATGAAAACAGGAATGCTTCTCAAGCCGTTGCTGGTGTGCTGCTGTCCGGAGCGGAACACGGAAGCGGACCCGCTCGTCGAGCTTCCGGCGATCGCCGGGCTTGCACCCTGGGAAGTCGCTCTGTCGCTTTCGGCCCAGAGCCGCGGCCTGCTGAGGCGGATTGCCCCGATGGCGCGAACATTCTGCACCCACGAGGCTGACGAACTGATCGACGGTCTCGGCCGTTTCGACCTCGTCGCCGTATCGCCGCTGAGTCTCAACACGCTCGCGAAATTCGCCCTCGGCCTGCGCGACTCGTTTCCATCGCGACTTCTCGCCGCGGCGGCCGAGCTGGGGCTGCCGATTCTTCTCGACGAGCGACAGGTGCCGGCCGCCGACTCGTCGTTCAACCCCCATCTCATGAAGATCTACCGCCGTTACTGGGACCAGGTGCGCTCAGGCACCGTCCGGGAGTTTCACCCCGACCGGCTGGCCGAAGCCGTCACGGCGGTGATCCGCACCAGGAAGGCCGCCGAGCGTTCCGTGCCGACATCGGGCCGAGCAGTCATCACCCGCGACGACGTCATCCTGGCCCAGTCGGCGCTTCAACCCCTGCGCGTCCCGCGCGGCGCGATCGTCACCGATCTGGCCCGCGAGGAAGCGGCCGCGCGCGGCGTCTCGTTCAATTTCGAATAATATATAACACAACAAGGAGCCCCTTTCATGGACCGCATGCTGTCGAAAACCTTGCGCGCATTCTGTGACGACGTCGCATCCGATTCGTTCGCCCCAGGCGGCGGCTGCGTCTCCGCCGTTTCCGGTTCCCTGGCCGCATCTCTCGGGCACATGGTTCTCCTGCTCACCTGCGGAAAGAAGAAATACGCCGAGTTCGATGCCGACAACAC
>MWAR01000113.1 GCA_002068715.1 bacterium ADurb.Bin374 | reverse complement strand
CCCCTGCCGCCGAATTCGAAGTCGATGTACCGGCGTTCTTCCATCCGATTCATTTCGACAATATGGGGGAAACCGTCATCAACAAGTTCTCCCTGTTCGATCTCGACGGAACGACGGTTCTCGACAACCGGCCGACCGGTGAAGATATTCGATATCTTTTCCGGCAACCTTCGACGGCCACGGCGAAATACACCGTCAACCTGGAGGTCAGCGATAACGCCCGCGGCTGGCCATCCAATCCACGTGATCCGTTCAATACGGCTGATTTGGACAATACGACGAAAAACACGCGCAGTCTGACGTTGCAGCTCGATGTATACGCTTCAAGGCTCGATATTCGCGTGATCGATCGTTCCAATCAGGGAAAATGACGGATGGACAACGTTCGATTCCGAGGCGGAAAAACCGGCGTGACCCTCGTAGAGATCGTCTGTGCATTTCTGATCTTCACGATCGCCACGCTGGCCGCCTCGGGATTGCTCAGCTTCGGGCATCGCGGAACGCAGAAGGATTTCCGGATGGTGGGCGCCATCGATATTCTTGCGGATCGCATGAACCGGCTGTCGCTGATACCGTATGCGAGCTTGACGACGAGCATTACCACCGAACCGACGACGTTTTCCAACGACGGAGCCGTGAATGTCAATCTCTGGAGCGTTCCCTACGGCCTGGCGAGCTATACCCGCGCAGGGAACTTCAACGTGGATTTCGTTTTGAGCCATCAGCCGGTCACATTCGGCGTGCAACCCTTCAACATCATGTCCTCGGCCGGATATGCTTCGAGTACTCCCACGACCTTTGCCTTCGACACATACCAGCCCTCCTATCAGGTGTATGATGGAGCGAATGCGACGCGTCCCTATCAGGTGATCAAGTATATCGTGACGGTCAAATGGACCGAACCGAATGGGAAGCCCCGATCGGTGCAGGCGGTCAGTTTCGTTGCGAATCTTCAGGGGGCCTTCTGATGACACGTTCGAGGCGAATGTTGCCGGCGAGGGGTGGCATGGCGATCGTGATCGTTCTGGTATTCTCGCTGACGCTGTTGGTTCTTGGAAGCGCGTATATCAAAACCTTCACGACCACCAAACCCGTCAATCCGAAGATGCTCGAGCGGCTGCAAGCGGATTTTTTCGCGCAGGGGATCGCTCAGATCGCGATGCTCAAATTCAAACGTTTCCCCGCCGACTTTTATCATGCCTACATCCATGCCCAGGCCGGCCTGACGAATATCACGCCAACGCCGCTGGCGCGGTTTCACGGCGGAAACAACACCCCTCTGCAGGATTATCGACCCGGAGGAGTCAGCATCGGCGCCCCGGTCCCTGTCGCTACTTATTCGACTATATATAATATGATTTCATATAAGGGTTATAACCGAGACGCTCTGGAAGTGCGCGTGTCGGTCACGGTCGGGACGGTTCAGCAAAATTATGTCATGACGGTCGATGCCAGCCGTACGAGATTGTTGTGACGACAGGGATGGACGAGTCATGGAACGGGTGAAAGCGCGCATCGGGTTCACGCTGGCGGAAGTTCTCATCGCATGCGGCGTGATGAGCCTCCTGTTGCTGGCGTTGTTCGGGGTGTTCAGAAGCGGTTCCAGCGGCTTCAGCGTCGGCCAGTGGCAGATTCAAACGCAGAAAAAAGCCCAGTTGTTCCTGGTTCAGCTGCGAGAGCTGCTCGAAAAGGCCAACAATGCAGAAGCATATTTTTCCGGAATGACGCCAACCATTACCACATTGCCGATAAACGTGAAAACGGAATTTCATAATGCCGTAACGCCCCTGACGGAATCGACGGGACTTCTGTATTTTTCCGTCACGACCGCATACAGTGCGAGCAATGATTTGATCGGAGCGCCGGAAAACCGTGGCACGTGGTCGGGCGTCTCCCTCGCGGCGACGAATGACAGCGAGGGGATCGGATACAAGCTGATACTGACACGCTCAGGTACCGCGGCCGATCATATTCGATGCGAGCCGCCCTACTCGGAAGCCCTTGCCGGAGCGAATTTCGATGCGGAAGCGGCTTCGCGCCGCGTTGTGATCGAGCTTGGAAATGTCCAGAGCATCGGATTCAGCGATGCCGAGCAGGGAACGGTCGAAATCACGATCGTTCTGAGTAGGAACTTCGGCGGAAACAGAACCGCCGTCGTCAGGGAGTCTGTTCGGGCAAAGCTGCTCAACGGCGACATGGAGTTGACCAACAGTTCGTTTTGACCTTTTTCGGCTTTGACGGAAACCGTTGGAAGTTCCTTGCATCCACCTTGTGCGCATGGCTACCCCGCGAGTGCTGCGTTCCGTTCTGTTGAACGGCGAAAGCGTGTGGTAATATATGGCAGTTTTCATTCACCCTGCGCCGGGAGGAATCATGCACAAGTCCATCAACAAAGAAGCGATCGAAGCGATCATCCGGACGGAGCACCATGATCCGTTTCAGATCCTCGGTCTGCACATCGTCGAGGAAAAGGGAAAAAAGGCGGTCGTGGTTCGGGCTTTTCTCCCCGATGCGGTCAAGGCATGCGTCATCGATGCGCGGCATGGCGACCAGTTCCCGATGGAGAAACTCCATGACAAGGGCTTTTTCGAGGCGGTGATCCCCGCCCGGCAGGACGTCTTCCCATACCGGCTGGCGACAGAGTATGCCAACGGAGCGACGAGCGAATTCCACGATTCCTACGCGTTCCTTCCAACACTTGGCGAGATGGATTTGTATCTGTACAACGAGGGCAACCACCACTCGGTGTACGAAAAACTCGGCGCGCACGAGTGCGTGATGAAATACCACGACCAGATGATCGGCGGCGTCGGATTCGCCGTGTGGGCGCCGAATGCACGCCGCGTCAGCGTCATCGGCGATTTCAACCACTGGGATGGCCGGAGGCACCTGATGCGCTCGCTCGGCAGTTCGGGCATCTGGGAGATCTTCATCCCAGGCCTCCAGGCCGGGCAGAACTACAAATTCGAGATCAAAACCAAGCACGGAAGCATGGTCGAGAAGGCCGATCCCTACGCCTTTTACGCGGAAGTGCGGCCGAAGACGGCGAGTAAAATATATAATATCAATGGTTATGAATGGAATGACCACGATTGGATGACCCGCCGGCCGGGCCGCAACTGGCGCAAGGAGGCGGTTTCCGTTTACGAGGTGCACCTGGGCTCGTTCATGCGTGTCTGCGAAGAGGGCAACCGCTTCCTGAACTACCGCGAACTGGCGCACAAACTGGCCGACTACGTGAAACGGACCGGCTACACGCACGTCGAGCTGCTTCCCGTGACCGAACATCCGCTCGACATTTCGTGGGGCTACCAAGTGACCGGCTTTTTCGCCCCGACCAGCCGGTTCGGCAGCCCGAAGGATTTCATGTATTTCGTTGACTATTTACACCAGCAGGGGATCGGCATCATCCTCGACTGGGTGCCGGCGCACTTCCCGAAGGATTGGCACGGCCTCGCGCAGTTCGACGGCACGGCGCTGTATGAACACGAAGACCCCCGCCAGGGCGAGCACAAGGACTGGTCGACGCTGATCTTCAACTTCGGCCGCAGCGAGGTCAAGAATTTCCTGATCAGCAGCGCGCTGTTCTGGCTCGACAAGTATCATATCGATGGCCTGCGGGTCGACGCCGTCGCTTCAATGCTGTATCTCGACTACTCCCGCAAGGCCGGCGAGTGGGTGCCGAACAAATACGGCGGCCGCGAGAATCTCGAGGCGATCGAGTTCTTGAAATACCTGAACAGCATCACCTACCAGCAGTTCCCCGGCATCATGATGATCGCCGAGGAGTCGACGGCGTTCGCCGGCGTCAGCAAGCCGTGCGACCAGGGCGGCCTGGGCTTCGGCTTCAAGTGGAACATGGGCTGGATGCACGACACGCTGACATATTACTCCAAGGACCCGATCTACCGGCGGTATCACCACAACAACCTCACCTTCCCACTGATCTACGCGTTCCATGAGAACTTCATCTCTGTGCTGTCACACGACGAGGTCGTCCACGGGAAGGGCTCGCTGATCGGGAAGATGCCCGGCGATTTCTGGCAGAAGTTCGCGAACCTGCGTTTGTTGCTGGCCTTCATGTGGACGATGCCGGGCAAGAAGCTCCTGTTCATGGGCTGCGACATCGGCCAGTGGAACGAGTGGAACTGCAACCAGAGTCTCGACTGGCATCTGCTGGGTTTCGAATCGCACGCCGGCCTGAACCGGCTGATGGCGCATCTCAATCACCTGTACCGGTCCGAACCTGCCCTGCACCAGAACGATTGCGAGGACAGGGGATTCGAGTGGATCGACTTCCAGGATGCCGATTCCAGCGTCATCAGCTGGGTCCGGAAGGGCGACAACCCCGACGAGTTGATCGTGATGGCGGCGAACATGACGCCGGTGCCGCGTATGAACTACCGCATCGGGCTTCCCGTCGGCGGGTATTACCGTGAAGTGCTGAACACCGACTCGGCGCTGAAGGGCTCCTGGTTGGGCGGCAGGCGCGCGCCACCCCAGTTGCCGATCGGGATGGCGCTGCATCCGAGCCCGCGCATCACGGCGCTGAAATGCAGGAAGGGTTCGCGCAGCTTGCCGTCCCCGCGCGGCGCGGCACCGGGCACGTCGCCGACGCGCGCCTCGCTGTCGAGCAGCACGGCCTTCACCACCGCCTTCATGTCGCCGCGCACCCCCTGGCCGTTGTCGCGGAAGGTCGCCGCCACGCGGCCCAGATACGCCGGACCCGGGTTGCTCTTGACCAGGTGCTGGATCATGCGCAAGGCCACGAAGGGGGCGATGTTGGGGTGGCCCATCAGCAGGTCGATGGCGTCGCGCAGGTCCTTCTCCTGCGTCTGACCGGCGGGGAAGTTGCGCCCCAGCACCGTCTTGGCGCCGCTGTCGCGCTCGGGCGCCCAGGTGGTGGGCACCATGGGCTTGAGCCAGTTGGCGTAGTTGCGGTTCGGTCGGGTGGCGGGTTCGGGGTCGAACTGCCAGCCGGTCAGCACGCGCGCCATCTGTTCGACGTCGCGCTGCGTGTAGGTTTCCTGGAAGCGGCCCTGACCGTCGCGCATCGGGCTGCCGTCGGGGTTGAGCTTGAACACGCCCAGCGTGAAGAGCTGCATCAGCTCGCGCGCGAAGTTCTCGTTGGGCGCGCAGTGCGGGCAGGCCTCGCTCTTGGGCCGGTTCTGCACGTTGTCGAGGTACTCGCCCATGGCCGGGTGCACGGCAAGCTGGTAGAGCAGCTCGTCGTAGCGCCCCAGGCCGCGGTCTTGCAGCATGTTCATCCAGGTCAGCACACCGACGAAGTCGAGGCCGCGCACGCTGACCACCAGAAATTGCGAGAGCGCGAACGTGACGCGGGTGCGCAGCTGGTCGGGGTTGGCCACCGCCATGTTGGGAAAGCTGCGCGTGTAGGCCTGCCACATGGTGTCGGGCACCTGCGCCGGGAAGTAGAGGAAAGGCGTCAGGTCCACCCGCGAGGCCGGCAGGGCGAACTGCTCGTCGATCCAGCGCGCGAAACCCTTGGCGCGGATCTCGGCCACCAGCGCCGGCGTGGGGCCGAAGCT
>MWAR01000112.1 GCA_002068715.1 bacterium ADurb.Bin374 | reverse complement strand
ATGTGCTTTGTATTTCCCTTTCGGGGAAATTAAGCTCTGATTACAATGCTGCCGTTGATGCGGCAAAGATGATAGTGGGTGAACACCCCGGGAATCGTGTAACTGTCTTTGACAGCCTGAGGGCTGCGGCTCCACAAGGGTTGTTGGCGGTTGAAGCCGCCGTGAAAGGATAAGATGAAACTGGATGTGATATGCAATAAACAAGACGAGTTCTACACTCCGGAATATGCTATCGAGCCGCTGCTGAAATATGTCCATCCGAGCATGCGGATATGGTGTCCGTTCGACACGGAGAAGTCTTTTTTTGTCAAAATGCTTCGCGGCAATGGCAACAAAGTAATGGCGTCTCACATTTCGGAAGGCGT
This sequence comes from bacterium ADurb.Bin374, assembly GCA_002068715.1. The sequence continues at coordinate 26,722 of MWAR01000112.1, read as the reverse complement.
TGACTTCTTCCAATACGAACCTCCCGAGTACGACGCGATCATATCAAACCCCCCTTACTCCATGAAAGGGGAGGTTTTTTCGCGTCTCTTTGCTCTCGGAAAGCCATTCGCCATGCTGGTTGGGGTTGTCGGACTGTTTGAGTCAGAGCGGCGGTTTTCCATGTTCGCGGCGAACAAGTTTGAAATCATGTACCTTAATAAGCGAATCGCGTATTTCCGCGATTATGCGGAACAGAAGCCGTCGTTAAATCCGCCATTCAGTTCGGTCTATTTATGCTCGAATATGCTGCCGGACAGAATCGTCTTTGAAAGAATTAGGAAAGGATAAGATGAAAAAACCCGTGGCGGCTTTCGCCGCCGACATTCACTGGATGACGCGGACGCCCGAGTACCGCAAGGAGACCTGCCCGTTTCACGAGGTAATCGGTAGGAAGATAGGGGTATGGAGAGACTATCTGCGCCTTCACAAAATACCCGGCTTCGTCTGCGGTGACATGTTTGACATCAGTCGCAGTTTCAATGACTGGTGGACGTTGCGCCACCTGCTAAAGGCTAAGTTTTGGCCGCTGGTTCAACTCTACGTGGTGCCCGGCCAACACGATCGCTTTCATCATAACGCGGCGGACAACATGACATCGCTCAACGCGCTGTTCGACGAGGCAGGTCTGGCGATGGAGGATCTGCCCAAAAGAGATTGTGTGATCGCGAACGGAACATTCGTGTTTTACGGAACGGCTTGGGGCGAGAAACCGAAACCTACGTTCGAAACCAACGAACTCGGAAAACATATCCTCGTCACTCACAAGACGCTGTGGCACAAGAAGCCGGTTTATCCCGGCCAGACAGAGGGCAACGTCGCGGTGGAGGCGGCGAAGTATCACGAGCTCGGCTACGACATGGTGTTCTCAGGCGACAACCACAAGGCGTTCGACGCGACGGTCGGCGGGGTCGAGTTTCACAATATCGGCGCTTTCACACGGATGTCGGTTGACCTGCGCGACCAGCAGCCGCGCTTCTGCGTCCTTTTCGACGACATGAGCGTCGAGAGCGTCTATGTCGGCGAGAAGGACGTGTTCGATCTGGACCGCTCCGACGCCGACAAAGGCCGCGAAATCGAGAAGGACGGTTTCAGCGAGGCGCTGGCGGGCGGTTTCGAGTACGGCAGCACCTTCAAGGGCTCGCTCGAGAAGATCGTCGCCGAAGGCAAGTGCGGCGAACTCGTCCTCAACGAACAGCAAAGGAACCTGCTCCGTGACATCAACAACAGCATCTGAAGGGAGAAACGGCATGAACGGACTTACATTGGCGTGCGGCGGCAAGAAAGAGAAGCGGAAGGAAGCCGACTTCTATCCGACTCCGCCCGAGGTGACGCACGCGCTGATGCGCTTCCTGGACCTGTCCCCGCGGCATGTGCATGAGCCGGCCTGCGGGGACGGGAGCATGAGCCGCGTGATCGAGTCGTACGGTCATACTGTACTCTCGACGGATCTTCGCGAGACCGGCTACGGCATCGGCGGCAAGGACTTCCTGTTCTGCGATGAGCCGTCCGAGGCGATCATCACAAACCCGCCATTCTGCCTGTCGGAACAATTCATCCGGCACGCGCTCGGGCTGGCCCCCATTGTGGCGATGCTGATGAAAACGCAGTACTGGCACTCGAAGAAGCGTTCGGCTCTATTTCATGTGTTTCCGCCCGCATACATTCTGGCTTTGACATGGCGGCCGGACTTCTCCGGAAATCCGGTTGCGGGCTCGCCGACGATGGACGTGATCTGGACGGTGTGGATAAGCGGAAAGAATGACACGAAGTATCGTTTGCTGGACAAGGAGAATGCTGTATGCCATCAAGAATTGATCTGAGGTTGGGTGACTGTCTGGAAATCATGAAAGAGATACCGGACGGCAGCGTGAACATGGTCATGTGCGATTTGCCTTACGGCACGACCCAAAATTCTTGGGATAGCGTGATTCCTTTGGCGTCTTTGTGGACAGAATATCGGCGGATTTGCAAGAAAAACGCCGCGATTGTGCTGACCGCGCAGACGCCTTTTGACAAAGTGCTCGGTTGTTCAAACCTGTCGGCGCTCAAATACGAGTGGATCTGGCGAAAAGAATCTGGCAGCGGACATTTAAACGCGAAACGGGCACCGATGAAGAATCATGAGAACGCGCTTGTATTTTGCTCGGGAACTCCGTTGTACAATCCACAGATGCGCAAAGGATTTGCACCTTACGTATGTAAACAGGGAGCCACGAAGAGTCAAAATTACGGTTCGCAGACGGGCGCGGTTACGGTGAGCGACGGATCGCGCTATCCGTTGAGTGTGCTCGACTTCCCCCGCGACAAAGACAAGACCCACCCCACCCAGAAGCCCGTCGCGCTGATGGAGTATCTCATCCGCACCTACACGAACGAGGGCGAGACGGTGCTCGACAACTGCATGGGCTCCGGCACGACTGGCGTGGCCTGCGTGCGCTCCGGACGGAACTTCATCGGCATCGAGAAGGACGAGACCTACTTCGGCAAGGCCAAAGAGCGGATCGAAGAGGAACAGCAAAGGAACACGTTTTATGACAACCATGACGGAAAGTGACCGGAAGGCTTTGCGGGACAAAATCGCGGTGCGCACGGGAGCCTTTTCCACAGTCTGCGGCGTCTGCAAAGAGCGGCTGACGGAAGAGGACACCGTCAAGATCAAGGCCGTTGCCACCGAACTGAAGACGCTCTCCGGACAGGCCTTTACAGGGAAGAGAGCCCTTGCCGGCTACCGGTTGAAGGATATGGCCAGAACGCTCGACTCGATCCTTTTCGGGAGGACATGACATGGCCATTATCGGTTTGAGAAAGCGCGCCGACGCCCTTTCGTCGCAAAGGTCGCTGGTCTCTTCAAGGCTGGACGACGCAGAATCGAGGCTGGCAAGGGCAAGGGCTGACCAGACGGACATCGACGCGGTGCAGCGGACGGTGCAGTATGTCGCGGCGCGCGTGCAGAGCGGATTCGGCAACTATGTCGGCGCGCTCGTCACCAAGGCGCTGCACCATGTCTTTCCCGACCGCAGGAAGGACAACTTCGTCGTCCGGTTCCGCGAGAACCGCGGCAAGACGGAGTGCGAGCTCCTGCTGGTCACGGAGAAGGGCGAGGAGGCGCATCCTTTTGATTGCGCCGGCGGCGGCGTGTGGGATACACTGTCCTTTGCCCTGCGGTGCGCGATGCTGGTTCTGGAGCAGCCCGCGCCGTCGCGCCTGCTGTTCCTCGACGAGCCGTTCAAGTTCCTGCACGGGGCAGCCGGCAGGCGGCGGGCGTTGCGCATGATGTACAACACGTTCAGGACGCTCGGCATTCAGGCCGTCGTCGTCCACCAGAGCGACATCGCCAGCGGCGACGAGATCGACGAGAGTCTGGACGTGATCAGAAACGAACCGGGCGTGGCCGTCTATGAAGTGCGGCTCACCGCCTATGAAAAGAGCGAGGTAAAGAGAGTATGAACAACATACTGAGGCTTTTCTCATGACCGGCGTCGTCGCCATGGCCGTTTCCGCCCTGCTCGCCGTCGAGTCCGAAAACGGGCGAAACGGCAGGCGCGGGGACAACGGCAGGGCGGTAGGCGTTCTTCAACAATGGGAATGTTCCGTGAGAGAAGCCTGTAGAATCGTCGGCGAGAAACGCTGGACATACAAGGACAGGGAAGACCCCGAGAAGGCAAAGGAGATGTGTAGGGTAACGTTGGAGCGGCACTACAGGCGCGGCGTGACAAATCCGGTCGATCTGGCTTGCAGATGGCGAAATCCCTCGGGGAACTGTCCACAGTGGTATCGTGAACGAATCAAGAAAGTGATGAAAGGAGCAAAATGAGCTTTAAGTCGAAAAAGTGTGTCTATATCGCGGGCAAAATGCGGGGCATTTCACTGTACAACTTTCCGGCCTTTGACAAGGCGCGGGACAGACTGAAGGGGCTCGGCCTGACGCCCCTGTCCCCTGCGGACATGGACAGGGCGGAGGGCTTCGATCCGCATGAATATGCGGGAGAACTGCACGTTCCATTCGCACAGATAGATTGGAACATCGTCCCCCGCACATTCAACCTCGAAGCCGCTATCGAGCGCGACAACGCGGCCATCGACGATCCGGACACGGTGGCTGTATATGTAATCACGGAAGGCTTTGCGGATTCGGAAGGCGCTACCGCCGAGGTCGAGCGGTGTATGAAAGCGGGCAAGATCATCCTCTTCGACACCATGAGCGATGAGCGCATCCTGCGTGCGCTTGGTATGCCCGTGACGGTCGACGACCACGTCGCCGCGCTGACAAGGGAAGTACATGCCGCCATGGGCATTCCGGAAAGGTTTCCGGAAAAGGAGGAAATTCGTTACACCGATCCCGCTACCGGCGGAATGAAGGGCGAGAAGCTTGCCCGCTTCGATCTCCTGCCGCCCGACATCCTCTGGGAACTGGCGGAACACTACGGCAAGGGAGCGAAAAAGTACGCCGACCGCAACATGGAGAAGGGCTATCCGTGGAGCAAGTCGTTTGCGGCCTGCCAGCGGCACCTGAACCAGTTCTGGCGCGGCGAGGACAACGATCCCGAGTTCGGCAGCCTGCACCTGATCGCGGCGGCTTGGCACTGCTTCACGATGGCTTGGTTCCTCCGGCACGGCGCGGGAACGGACGACAGGCCGAAGGCCGAAATTGACAAAACCGCCGCAAAGTGACAATCTAAAGCCGTCATCGCCCCGGCGCGGTGCCTTGGGCATGGCCGCTTGAGGAAAGGAAAATCGGGAATGAGCAATGCCTCACGAAAGATAACGCCTGCCGCGGCTGTCGCGGCGATAAAAGAGTACGGCGGGCTGAGGCCGGCCGCGCGCGCCCTGGGGGTGGACAACGGTTGGCTCTGCCGCATCGCGAAACGGTCTGGCAAAACGACTGTCGCCAAACCGGATCTTCGCGGCGGACGCGACGCCCATGTCGACGAGGCGGCATCCCGTCCGGAGGAGGCCTACACGGGCGGCATCTCGCTGTCTCCCTCCGTGCGGGTCTTGGAACGGCGTCCGCCCGTCACGGTGCGGTCGAAGTTCTTCTCCCTTCCGAAGGGGAAGGCGTTCAAGGTCGCCGATTTGGCGAAGCGGTGGGGCTTCTCCGCCGAGACGGTCAAGCGCCACGCCAAGGACGAGAACTGTTTCGCGTACGTGGACACGACGGGCCACGATGACTTCGAGGAGTGTGTCATGCACCCCGATACCGCCGCATCGCGTATGAAAGGAAACTGAGATGAAAAGAGACACGAACGAAGGCATCGACATCCACGACAAGACCGTTACAAGCAACGACATGGTCAAGAAGGTTCTGGACGCACAGCTCCGCAAGCGGGAGGCCCAGCAGATGCTCGGCGCCCTCAAGCGCGAGCGGGACGCCGTGCTCGACGAGTTCAACGACTTCCGAAAGGCCCGTCCAGTTCCGAAGTCGCCTTCTGTCCCCAGAAGTACCAAGGCGGAAAAGGTGCGCATCACGGCGGCGGACGGGCACGGGATGCGGCAGGACGCCAAAGCGGTCGCCGCCTTCCTCGCGGACGTGAAGAAGCACGATCCCGACGAGATTGTCCTGCTCGGCGACTGGCTCGACTGCGAGGGGTGGTTGGCAAAGCATCACGTCGTCGGCTTCGTCTCCAACTGCGACTACAGCTATCAGGAGGACGTGGCCGCGACGAACTCCTTCCTCGATAAACTCCAGAAGGCGGCACCGAACGCGGTCATCCGCTACTTCTTCGGAAACCATGAGGATCGCGTCGAGCGCGCGATCGTTGACATGGTCCTCGGAAACGCGTCAGAGGCTGCGTTCCTGAACACCCTCTGGGGCATCGAGAGCGTCCTGCGGCTGGACGAGCGAGGCATCATCCCGATCAAGCGCGACGTTATCTACGAGAAGGGTTATCCCCGCGGCTGGGTCAAACTGGGAAACATGTGCTTCTCGCACGAGGCGGGCGGCAAGGGCAAGAACGCGGCGCGGGACGTAGTGGCGAAAGCGGCTACCAATGTCACGTTCGGGCACACGCACCGCGAGGACACGGCGACCATCGTGTTCCCCGGCGTCGGCATCTGCAAGGCGTTCAACCCCGGATGCCTGTGCCAGATCCAGCCGATCTACATGCACAGCGATCCGGATTCGTGGTCGCAGGGTTACGCGATCGACTATATCGCCAAGTCGGGCCTGTTCCAGCGCGTGCAGGTTCCGATCTGGAACGGCGTGTCGCTGGGCGGGGCCATGTTCGACAGGTTCAAAGACTGATCTCCGTGAAGCCCGTGCGCAGACATACGTTCAACGGGCGGATCTACAGGGTTCTCACGCAGGCCGGGCTCAAGAAGCCCGACTTGGCCGAATGCGACCACGACAGTCGCACCGTGAGAATCCCTGTGGACGGCGACTCGCTTGCGGAACTCGACTGGATTATCCACGAGGCCATGCACGCGTGTTTTCCGTGGCTCATGGAGTGGGCGGTGGACAGGGCGGCGACAAGCGTGGCCCGGCTGCTCTGGCGGCTGGGATGGAGGAAAGAATGACACAGCATCAACATGTGGAACTGCACAGGCTTGAACGGAACCTAGCTGTCGATATCGACACGATGGCCCGCGGCTATCTGCGCTACGAGGCGCTGCGCAAGCTGAACGCGACGCAGTTCGGCTCGCTTGTGTCGCGCAATCTGGCCGGAGAGAACTTCGACGGGATGGTCGACGAACTGATCCTGAAAGGGCATCCGGCATGAGCGAAGTAGCTGTACCTTGCGAACATAAACCGGTCTACAGCAAGCACAGGTTTCCGAAGCAGATAGCCCTTGGCACATGCCGGGGTTGCCATTCGGTCATTACGGCTCCGCGCCGCAAGACGTGGTGCTCCGACGCCTGCAAGAAGCTGTATGACCCCTATTGGGTCAAGAAGGCCGTCGTCGCCCGCGACAAACACATCTGCCAGATGTGCGGCACAGACATCCGCGCGGCTTATCTGGCATGGCGCAGAGCTAAACCTGCGGGAACCTATCTGCAAGAGGAATGGCGCAAAGCACGTCCCCGAGAGGAATACGACCATATTGTCCCATTCAGCGAAGGCGGGACCACGGTGGTCGGAAACATGCGGACATTGTGCTCTGCCTGTCACAAGAAGCGGACTGCGGAATGGCGCAAAGCCAAGAAGGAGAAGACATGAAAGAAGAGACAACCGTCGTGCCCTACGAACCGGGCGAAGCGGTCGACCGAAAAGCCTATGTGCGCGAGAAAGACCTGAGTAACGGCGGGCGTGTCCGGCTGGCCCGCTTCACCGAGCCGGCGGAAGACGGCCGTCTTGGCATCACCCTGACATACCTTTCGCCCAAGAAGGACGGCAAGCGGACGAAGCTGATCTTCTCGCTGAGCGACGAAGCCGCCGCGCAGACGTGCTTCATGCTGTCCGAGTTCTTCGGGTTCGGAATCTGCGCTTAACACGCAAAGAGGAAATATGAGCGACTGTTTTGATCATTATATGGACGCTTATGAGCAAGACGAAGCAATGGGCGGCTGTGGCTTTGGTTTCGGTCTTGGGAAAAGCTATTCGCCGAGTAGTACACAATCCAACCTCAGATGTTGCGGATGCTTTTCGTTAAATGTGTTCTGGCATAAAGAGCGAGACGGAAAATGGCGACTGTATGACACTTTAACAAGAAAACCGCACTTTTGCGGCCTTGATGTGGATGTGCCCAACGTGCCATATAGGGGACGAAAATGAAAGACGCGACGGTCGAAGAGGTTGTCGAGACGTGGCGAAAGCGTTTCGGCGAACTGAGCGAGGATGCCCGCCGCACGTTCAGGCAGCGGTTCATCGTCCATGACTACGAGACCTTTCCGGACGACACGCACCTGACCATGCTGGACGTGGCCACGGGAGGGGTTGCCTCGCTCTGGGGTTGCGACGCTATCCGGGAACATCTGCGCAGGACGTTCCTGCGGGACGACAGTTGCGTGCTGGTCGGCTTCAACAACAAGAACTTCGACAACAGGCTTACGGACGCCATTCTGGACGGCGCGGACGAGCGGAGCGTGAAGAAACTGTCCGACGAGCTTGTGAACGCTGTCGGTCAACTTGATATTCCTTGGCGCAGTTCCGGGACCGGGCGCGGCAAGCCGTCGTGGGTCGGCCGCACGTTCGACATCGGTTTCGACATCGGCCAAAAGAAGATCGGCAATCCGCCGAACGAGCGCAAGATCCCCGAAGTCGGCCTGAAGAGGTGGGAGCGGCTTAACGGCTACAGGATATGCCGTTCGTCCGTCCCGTTCGACAGGCGCAATCTCACCAAGGCCGAGCGCGATGACGTGGCGAAGTACTGCCTTTACGACTGCTGCGCGACGGCACTGCTCCTGCTTTCGTCGAACAAAGAGGGCGATTCATGCTGGGACGCCAACCTGAACGCCCGGCGCGTCCTTGTGGACGATTACGGCGACAGGGGCGTCAACTGGGAAATGACGAAGCCCCGCATAACGGCGATCGTGCTCAACGCGAAAGAGGAGAACTACCCCGTTCCGGAGAATTGGGAAGACGAGTTCTACACCGTCCCGAAAGAGATCCGGATCTGGAAGCACCGTGACATCCTGAAGGCCTACAGCCGGAAGACGCTGGGCGAGCTCCGGGCCATGTCGAGCCGCAAGTCGGGCGGCACCGGCGTCATTCAGAAGAAGGTCTGCGGCATCCCGCACGTCTACGGCATCGGCGGGGTTCACGGTTGCCCGCCCGGCGTCTGGTCGCTCAAGGACGGCGGCATATGGGCGCTGGACGCGGCCAGCCTGTACCCGAACATCATGCGGCACTACGGATTCCTGTCGCGGCGCGTGATCGGCCAAGACCGGGACATGTTCGGCAAACTGATCGACCTGCGCACGAAGGTCTACAAACCGGCGGGCGACAAGCGCGCGGAAGGACTGAAGCTGGTCCTCAACGGCGGCTTCGGATCGATGGGATTCGACAAAAGCGAGATGTACGATCCGGCGCACTTCTGCGGGGTCACGATCACAGGCCAGTTGCTCATGACCGACCTCATGGAGAAACTCGAGCGCGAGATCGAACTGATCCAGAGCAACACGGACGGCATTTTCTTCCGACTGCTCGACCGGAGCGAGGCGTCGCTGGAGCGGGTAAAGGCCATCGTGGCGGCTTTCGAGAAGCGCACAAGGCTGGAGATGGAGTGGACCGAGTTCGAGCGCATGTATCAGCGGGACATATCGAACTATGTGGCTCGGGAAGTTCCCAAGCCGGGAAAGCCCGCCGGCACGGGCAAACTGAAAAAGAAAGGGACTTGGTACACCGTCAAGCACTGCACCGTCACGCCCTACCTGTTCGAGTCGCGGGTCTACGCCGCGCTCAACGACGGGCGCACGCTGCCGACCAAGGACATCCCGATGGAACGGTTCGCCATTGAGATGAAGCGCGACAAGAACAGCGAGTGCTTCTCCGTCGACGGCAAGCCGGATTACCGGGAATGGCTTGATGTTGTTCCCGTGGCGCACAACTCGAAAAAGGCTCAGGTGATCGAAGTCGTCTGCAAGGATGACGGAAAAATGGAGGACAGCATCTTCGGCGACGTGTCGGGTGATCTGGCCTTCCGCAAGCGCCGCAAGGCGACGGGCTGTCCGCCTTTCGCCGCGCTGGCGGAGAAGGTCAAGGTCGACGATATCGACCTGAGCTGGTACGCGAAGGACAAATCGACCGGCGTCACGGACGACGGCGGAATGGAAGAGGGAATTCTGGAATAAGGAGGTCTTATGAGTCTCGATGTGTATCTTCGGGTCAACAAATGCCCATGTTGCGGGCGTTCCGACGCGGGCTTTGAGGCCAACATCACGCACAATCTCAACATCATGGCCACAGAGGCGGGCATCTACAGTCACGTCTGGCGACCGGAAGAGGTCGGCGTGACGAAGGCATCGCAGTTGATCGAACCGCTTCGCAAGGCTATCGCCGAAATGAAAGCCGACCCGGAACGCTTTAAAAAGCACAACCCCGAGAATGGCTGGGGGAACTACGACGCGTTCGTCCCATGGCTGGAGCGTTATCTGGCTGCGTGTGAGGAAACGCCCGATGCTTCGGTCGAAGTCAGGCGGTAAAAGGAGGGATTATGCTCAAAAGCGACTATGCCAACGAACTTATGCTGGCCAAGATGCAACTTCACAATTATCGTGTTGGGAGAGATCGCCTCCTCAAGAGAAGTGTTTCCCTCCAGCGAGAACGTGATGCACTCTTGAAACTTGCCAACAATCGCCGATGGCTCTTTCCGATCGGCTTTGGCCTCGGATTCGCGTTGGCTACGTTGTTCATCGGGCTGATCTGAAAGTATTTTCGTGAAAATGACACAGCCGAGGCTCGGCAAGCGATATAATGGTTGACGGTGCGACGGATGCCGCACCGGATTGAAACAGACAAACGGCAACGCCCGATGCGGGGCAAAATGCCAAAACGAGGTGAAAGAGATGAAGAAACAGTACGGAGTCGCCCAGATTGATCAAAAAGAATATGTGGAATCCGCCGCCGCGGCAGGTTCCGGAGTGGCTGTCGCGCGACCGCTTCTGAAGTTTGACGGGGACTTCAACCCGAAGATCATGGCCGGAGAGTTCTCCCTGCCGCCGACTGACGAGTGCAAGGACGCCTCGCTTGAGGTCGCGCACCGCATTCTCGGAATCCTCGTGACGAACGAGCTGCTGGCCCACACGCCGAACACGGTCACGGCCGAGCATGTCGGCTCGCTCCTGCCCTTCTACCCGTTCAGTTACCACAAGCGGTTCGGCGCGACCTACACCGACCGCGTGTGCCCCGGCTCGACCCGCACGGGCCGCTGTCCGGTGTGCGACGGGCGGCGAGACCTGTTCACCAGCGACGCCTACAGGAACGGCGCGCTGGCCAAGGACGACATCATGAAGGCCGGCTTCGGCACGAAGCAGACCGCGCTGGTCATCTCCCGCGTGTTCTTCAACGGCGAGGATCTCGGCATCCGCGCGTGGACGACACTGCTCACCAACGAGCAGGCCGCTAACGCGAAGCGCGACAATTTCTTCGATCTGGTCGAGCAACTGACCACGCCGAAGAAGCTGCTCGCCGGCGAGGTGTTGCCGAAGGACTACTATAGCAACGGCGACGGCGCCCGCTGGCTGATCGCTGAGTATGTCCGCGCCACCTATCAGGACGACGGCAAGTCCGAAGGCAGGGCGAAACGGCCCCCGCGCCCCTACTGGAAACTCTCCAAAATCACTCCGACCAAGGAAATCCCGGGAGTGGGCAAGGCCTGCGACATCTGGTGGCCCGAGTTCGGCAAGGGCAAGGACGCGAAGGACGGCACGGAACTCGTCGATGTGTATGCACTTCTCAACCACACGCCCGCGGAAGAGCTGGCCGAGGCCGCGAAAGCGTCCGTCGACCGCCTGCTCAACCCGAAGCGTCCCGCCGGCCGGCAGGCTCCTGAGAAGCAGCCGGACGAGCCCGTTACTTACGCCGAGGATCTTCCCGCTCCGACGTGGGCCGATATCGTCAACATGACCGTGAAGGAACTCGTTCGCTACGGCGTGGCCAAGGGCGGTGTGGAGCATGATCTCAACCTCACCGGCGCGGCCAACATGAGCGCGTTGCGGCTCTGCGTCGCGAAGCTGTGGAAGATCACGCCGAAGCCGGCTTCCCAGCCGCTTCAGCCGGCGGACGACACGGACAGCGAAGCCCTTCCGTTCTGAGGCTGACGAAAGGCATACGGCGCACGGGCCATGTGGTCCGTGCGCCTTCAAACTCAAAAAAGGGGAAACATGAACGAGATGGAGAATTTCATCGACTTTCTGGCGTCGAAAGGCGTCAAAAGCTTTCACATCGAGATGCAGACTTGCGAACTCAGCGAGACTCAGGAGCGGAACATCGAGAGGGCTCTGCGGGCCTCGGAAGAGAAACCTTGCCCGGTTCAGGCCGCGCTCGCAAAGCACGATATACCCGTGCATCGCGGCGAAGAGCCAGTGCCTGTCGTCGCACTCCCCCCGGCGGTCGAGAAGGCTTTGCCCGCGAAGGTCGTCAAGCCGGACGAGACGCCCGTGAAGGCGCTCGTAGAAGAGCGCGCTGCGGAAGAGGAAAAGCGCGCCGATGCCGCCCGCGAAAAGCTGGTCGAGAAGGTCATCGCACCCATCGTTGAAAAGGCTGTCGTAACCGCGACGCAGAAACAGGCGAAAGAATCCGCGCCCGAGTTGTCCGCGGCTAAAGCGAACGCCAGCGTGAAGGCCGACACCGAAACGACGGGCGCCATTGCCGCAGAGAATATCGATCCGAAGAAGCTGTACGATCACTTCTGCGCCAAGATCACGAAAGACGACGGGACTTTCACCGTGGAAGAGCGGACAGGCCTGATCGGCCGGATGGGCCTGGACGACCTGCTCCGCATCAACAACGACTTCTCGCTCGGCCTCGACACGGACAAGCCTGTCGAAGACGTTCGCGAGGACGTTAAAAACTGCTTCTTGTAAAGGAGGAACGATTAATGAACGGATGGGAGATCACACAGATCGGTTTAATGGTTGCCGGACTGGCGGTTTATCTGGCCAAGCACGGTGAACCGAAGACAGGAAAATGGTCGTTTCCGGTCGGCTTGATCGCAACCGCCATTCAGGCGTTTGTGCTTTACAAGGCCGGACTCTGGCATTAGGAGAAGAAAATGAGCGACTTCAACCTGATTTTGGAGAACGAGCGGCTCGACAAGGCCGTCGACGCTTTCGCGGTGCAGATGAAGAAGGTGCTGCACGAGAAGGCCAAAGCGGGCAAACGGGGGTGGGACGGCAGCGACAAGATAGCGGGCTTTTTCACAACTCCGACCGACGAGTACATCGCGAAGGAATTAATGAAGGACGCAGAAGCCCTTGCGCACGAGGTTGAGTTTCCTCCGTGTGACGCCGAAAAGAACAACAGTCTGGTTATCGACATCGCTAACCGCGCCATGATTCTCTGGGCGCGCCACAATTCGATCGCCGCCGCAAAACCCGAAGGAGACAAGAACAATGGCTAAAGAACAGGCATCTCTGTACCGCCGCTGGAACCCGACGAACTTGGACGAAATCTGCGGAAACGCGATCGCTGTGGCTAAGTGCCGCACGCTGATCGAGAACACGATTCCGAGCAAGCGTCCTGGCTTCATCCTGATAACAGGCGAACCCGGAACAGGCAAGAGCACGCTGGCGCACATCCTGCTCAAGGAGTTCGGCTGCGGGGACATTCAGGTCTTCAACAGCCGGGAGTGCGGCAAGATCGACTTCGTGACGGACTTCCTCACGAACGAGTTGACCGCGGGATCGCTCATGAGCAACAGCCGGGCGTTCATCTTCGAGGAGGCGCACAACATCACCGCGGCGGCGCAGGAGATGTTCATGGAGCCCTTGGAGAAGGGCATCCCGGCGAACACCTACGTCGTCTTCGTGACCAACTGCCCCGAGAAGCTGACCGGCGGCAAGGGCGCGCTCCTGACCCGTCCGTTCCGCATCGACACCGTCGGCGTGAAGCCGGAGGACATGATCGGGCGACTGTTGCACATAAACGAGACAGAGCCTCTCGGCCTCTCCGGAGAACAGGTCTCCGTCTGCGCCCGCTACGCCAACCGCTCGGTGCGCGTGGCTATCAACAACATGGCCCGTCTCGCCGCCGTTCCCGAGGGACTGCGCGGGCAGGAACTGGACCTGATCAAGGTCAACTGCGAGACGACGGCGTCGGACGTGAGCCCGAATCTGCGCGACCTCGCCCTCGCCGTGGAGAGCGGAAGCTGGGACAAGACCGCCGAGGTTCTCCGCCGGCTGAAAGAGGCCGGGGAAGACCCCGAAGGCCTGCGGCGCGGCCTGCTGGCGTGGCACAGCGGCACGCTCCTGTCGGACAAGGCGTTCTGCAAGTCCAAGCGCGCGGCCTCGCTGGCGGTGATCGACGCCCTGCGGGACAACTACTACAATACGGGCTTCGCCGGTCTGGTCGGCGATCTGGCCCATCTCGCGCAAGGAGGCATCCGATGAAGAAGAAAAGCGTTCCCGACATTCCGTCGTCCCCGCCTGTCCCGCCCGGCGTGCCGACAGGCTGGATCTGCCCGAAATGCGGCGCATCTGTCTCTCCTCGGTTGGGCACATGCCCGGACTGTTCTGTTTCCAATGTGAAAATTGCGAACCCGATGCGGACAGACCTTCCCCCTTATACGATCGAGCCGCAGATTTTCTGCGGTGTTAAACAAGGAGAATGAGATGAGCGAAGAGAACAAGAACAGACTGGCGATCGACTTCGGGAGCCCCGAGGCGACGATCGTGAACATCGTGAAGGCCGGCGAGGATCTCGTCGCCCTGCTTCAGCAGGAGACCGAGGCGCAGGGTCTGGCCAAGATCGAACTGGAAAAGGCCGAGAGCGACGTGGCCATGGCGATCCGCAACGGCGGCGTCAAGGTCACGGAGGGCTACGTGGACAGTGCGGTGGACGGCGACACCAACGTCGTCGGCCTGCGGCAGAAGTACGAGCGGCTGTCGTCGCGCGTGGCCGGCATCAAGGCCTCGCTGGAAAACGTCGATCGGGCATACGGGCTGTTCAAGACGTGGATGCTCGGCCAGCGCCAGATCGGTCTGGGCGAGTAGTCGGAATGGCGGAAAGCCCCTTAGCAGGCTTGGCAGCCGGAGAGACGGCGAAAAGGAGAAACATGCACTACAAGAACGGAAGAGAAGCGAAGGCGGGCGACCAGATCGTCGGCCGCGACTATGACGGATCGGTTTTGGCCGGCGTGCTGGTTGGGCCGAATCCTGCGTCCGATACGTGCAACGGGAGGCTGATATCGAGTTCGCTCGTCAATTCTGCGCCGTTGATCAGCCTGAAGGATTTCGTCCACGCGGACGACATCACGCTGTTGAACTGATTCTGTCGCGATTTCCACCTGTCCCCTTTGGGCGGACACGGGCGCGGAGACCAGACCGCGATGTCGGGGTGAGCGGTGATTCCCTCGCCGTGCCCGACTTGAAGAGTGAGGGGATGCTACGCACGGAAAAGGGCCGTGTTCCCGAACGTCGGGGACCAATCGAGACGTGACAGTCGGAGAGACGACATGGATTTTGAAAGGACAGTTATGGCAAAGAAAACGAAATCTGCGCCCGAGGGCGTGATGGAGATCGAGGCCTTCAAGCCGGCGATGATGATTCCCAGCGGAATCACGTTGCTGGATCTGGCCTGCACGGACACGACGGACGGGTTCTGCCGCACGGGGCAGGGCGTCAACAGCATCGGCGACCGGAACGCCGGAAAGACGATGCAGGCGATCGCGTCCATGGCCGAAACGTTCAAGCGTTACGGCGATCATTTCGACTATAAGCTGCTGGACGCCGAGAACGCCTACTGCTTCAACACCGCGGCCCTGTTCGGCAAGAAGTTCGCCGAGAAACTGGAGGTCATCCCGATCCCCTACGACAAGGAATGGTGTACGCAGAACCTCGCGCTCAAGATGCTCAAATGGATGGAGAAGAAGCCGCAGTTCTTCGTCATCGACAGCATGGACACTCTCATCGCCGAGAAGGAGTACGAGAACGACGCGGCGGGCGAGGTCGGCGGCGCGCTGGCGTTGCGCGCGGTGGCCAACAAGTACCTGCTCCGCCGGTTGGCCGGGAATCTTCCGGTGAACGGCTCGTTTCTGATCTACCTCTCGCAGGCGGCTGACGCCATCGGCTTCGGCGCGAAGTTCAATCCGAAGATCCGCGGCGGCGGCAAGGCTCTCGGCTTCTTCGCCTTTGTGGAACTCTGGCTCTCGAAAGGCGGACAGATCAAGTCCGGCGACGTGAAGGTCGGCGATTGGACGGTCGCGAAGACGGCGCGCAGCAAGGGCAACGGCAAGGCCCGCGAAGTCTGGTTCCCCATTCTGCCGGCCTACGGCATCGACGACACCCGCGCCAACATCGACTGGCTTTTCGAGGAAGGTGTTATCGCGCCGGATGTCGAGAAGGGGGCGAAGAAGGTGTATGCCGTCGCCGGAGACGATAAGGAAAAGAAAAAGAGCGCCCCGAAGGTATGCGACCTGCGCAAGATCGGCATCGACTACGTCGGGAACGATCCATACCTTTTCGTCGAGACGAACGGGCTGGTCGGCAAGGTCGTCGAGGCTGTCAAGGCCCGCTGGGACGCGAACGAACAGCTTCTGGTCGACAAAACCTTTGGCGGTCGGCCGAGCAGATACGAATAGGAGAGGAACATGACGCTCGAAAAAATTCTGGAGAACGGGGCGCAGTACGCGCTTAACGAGATCACCGGCGAAATGGTCGAACTGAATCCCCGATCCAAGCAACGACCGTGCAGGGTACTGGTTCCGGGCGATACCTCGCCGCTCGTTCTTTGCTCGCTCCTGTTCGATGGCAAACAGATCGCCGAGAACTGGTCTCCGCTGTCCAACTGCGAGGCGCAGAAACGCTACAGCAGTTACGGCAGCCTTCTAGGCGGGTGCATCGCGTGTCAGCGGCTTTAACTTTCACGAAGGAACGTTATGGCTCAAATAACCGGTTCTATCGAAGCGGCCCTGCGGTCAGGCAGCCGCTCGAAAAATTTCGCCGCCAAGATAGCCGAGCTTTGCGCGCCGCTTCCCGCGAATCCCGCCGAGCTGACGGATGAGCAGCGGGCCGCGGTGATCAAGATGGCCGGGATGTGCAGGGCAGTGAGGGCGGTGGCAACCGTGCTCTCGACCGACGAGACCGCGCCGGCCGTCGATTCCCTGCCGGAGTTTTCCGACCTGTTCTGCTCCGTCTACTATCCGGTCATGGAGGACGGCAAGCGTACTGTCGGATTCTGGTCGGTGAAGGACTCGGCCACGCTCGCGCCGGACGACGTTCATGAGTGGGTGCGCGACCGCAAGTTCGACAAGAAGACGGGCAAGACCGAGATCGTGCCGGTCCCGTTCGGCAACTGGTGGCGCTCGCACAGGCCCGACTATGACCTGTACGGCGTCGCCAGCGACAGGGCTTTGTGGAACAGCAAGATCATCGACGCGGCAGGCCGCAAGTGCGTGAACGCGTCCTACGGCAGGCCTCCGGTCATTTCGGAGACCCCGAAGGGATACGGGGACGGAAGCGAAGCGGAGACTGTGCTGGACGAGGTTCTGAACAGGACTATCTGGGACGCCGATCCGGAGAACGCCCTGCTCAAGCGGCAGAAGTTCGTTCTGGACGCCGGGGCGCATCTGCTGGCCCTGCGCGACTTCGGGAGCTTCCGCTGTCTGAAAATATTCTGCTTCACGTCGACGAACGGCGGACAGGGCACGGGCAAATCTCTTCTGCACGAGTCAATCGCGGCTTTGGTCCCGCGGGACGCCTCCGTGACGGTGCCGACGACATCGCTGGCAGGGGGCAACCTGCTTCCGCTTTACGATTCCTCCGTCTGCATCCTGACCGAGGCGCCCTCGACCTCCAGCGAGCGTTACACCGCCGAAGACGTGAAGGCCTTCGCGGACGCCGGCTGGAAGACCGCCGAGGAGAAGTACGTGGCGAAGCGTTCCGTCCGGGACAACTCGCTGAAGCTGCTCTCGTCGAACCATCTGTCGCCCCTGCCGATCGACAGCCACCGCTCTCGCCGTGTGGAGTTCTTCACGGCGGTCGAGACGGACGACGGCGGGGCGTCGCTCAACGCGCTCCTGAACGGCGTGCAGGCGCGGACGGGTTGGAGTTCGGAAGAGCTTCGGCGCTGCGTCGGTTGGGCGCTCCTGACGCGGGCGCAGAGGTATCTGGATGAGGGCGCGGTCCCCGTGGCCGTGGCAAGGCGCACGGTTGACGCCGGACATCTGCTCTCGCCGATCGACTATGATTACTTCGTCACGAACGGCGCATCAGACAAAGAACCGTCTTACTCGGATTACCGGGATTTCCGGACGGACAAGGGTATCACTTGGTCACCCGACGCCTACAAGTTCAAGGCGATTGCAGAAATGAGCGGATCTCGGGAAGCGTGGATCGACACGCAACCTCTTCATGTTCCGCCTCCGCCAGAACCTTTCCCGAAAGACGACGCGGAAGACGACATTGATTCTCGCGCAGAATCAGCGCCGGTTGCCGAGCCGGTTCCGGAAGGCCGGATCACGATGCAGTACAAGAGCCGAATGGCCACCGCGTTCCTCGAAAAGAACACGTTGGGATTCGTCGATCTCTGGTCATACGTGAACAGCGACGGGGGGCTGAAGAAGGCGACGGAGAGCGTGCGAGCCGGCAAAGCCGACAAGCGCGACTGCCTGCGCCAGATATTCCCGGGCGTCCGGTTCAAGCGGTTCTCCCGCGTGGCGAATATTCTCGGGTTCAACGGGCTCGTCCACGTCGACTTCGACCATATCGCCGAAAAGGGCAACGGGCTGACGGCGGAGCAGGTCCGCGACACGCTGGCCGAGATGCCGGGGTTTGTGATCGGCGCACTGTCGTCCCGCGGCAACGGCGCTTGGGCGATATTCAACGCCGGCGACGGAATAAAGGACTACGCCACCTATCAGGCGGCGGAGCGGTCGATCTTCGCGCTGACCGAGGAGCGGCTCAGCATGGAGAGCGACCATAACCTTGAGCGCCCGACGACGGGCCGGACATTGGCTTACGATCCGGACTGCCGGATAGCCGCCGAGGCTCTCGCCGGCATGCTTCCCGAACCGTTCGCGTGGAAAGCGCCGACCTTCGCGGTTAAGGCCGTAAAACTGACGCCCTGCGCGAATCCGGATGAGCAGACGGCGGACGAGCGGGTGCGCAACGAGCGGTTCATGGAAGCCGTCGTGGACAAGGCCTGCGAACGCGTGCAGAACGCCGTGGAGGGCGAGCGGCACGGGGCGGCGGTCAAGGCCGTGGCCAACGTCGTCATGAACTGTCAGGAACGCGGCGTGATGCCCCTGTCGTCGTGGGGAAGGCGTCTGCGCGAGGCCTGCGCTTCCTGCGGGCTTGACGCGGGCGAAACGAACGGAATAATGGCGTACTGGAGACAAAAGACCGGCCTTGCCGGGTAAAGGAGAACATGAGCGAAAAGGTATTGGCGCAACGCAAGTGGCAAGACGAGAAGGGCAACACGTACGGCATCGAGAAAAGCTCCCGCAGCGGTCGGTTTGTTGTCATCAGGGTCAATTCCGGCGGCAACCGAAAAAGGGCCAAGCAGGTCGAAGCTGTCGGCACGGCGGCTTTCGTGCAGAAGGCGCTGGACGAGGCGGCGTGCTGCAATGGCTGGAAAGAGGTGGCGGAATGAAAGACCTTCCCCCAGACCCGCCCGTCTGGACTCCGCCGCCGGAGCGGTGGTTCGACAGGCACGAACACAATCCAGAGGATACCACGGCGGCATCGCTGGCCCGCACGCTTTCGGCCATGTGGATGACCCTGCACGACCGGATGCGGTTGCCGTTGCCGACAAGACCGCGCAATTTCACGGCAGCCGAAGGCGAGATGGCGCGCAAGCTGATCGCCAAACTCGGGCCGGCAACGATGATGGTCTGGCGGCAATGCTGCATTTACGTGAAGAAAGACGAGACGCCGGAAGAGGCGTTCCGAAACCTGCTGGCGGCGAAAGGGCTTTATGATGAGTGAAGAAAAGAGTGTCTCGCTGGTCGAGCCGGCGGATCTTGAGAACGACCTCGCGCGTTCGGCTTGGCACGACAAGGCCTTCGCGGTCTGGTTCGCGCCCTTCGCGAAGAAGGCCGTGTTGTTCAATGGCGCGAGGGGCGAGGACTTCTTCCGCGAGTGCGGGGAGTTCGCCAAAATCCACAAAGCGGCTCCCGCGGAGAGCGGCGACGGCCCGGACGAGGTGCTCGAGTCGGCTTCGGCCCGCGAATGGTTCCGCTCGATTGATTTTGCGCCTCTGCCCGGCGGAAGGACGCACAAGCCGACGACGTGGCAGATGGAGAAGGCCCGCAAGTATCTCGCAAGCCGGCACAACACGCTCTTGGCTGAGCAACTCGCGGACGCCGAACGCGTGCGTGCGGACGGAGACGGTGTGCGGGCCGACATGCTGGCGTCGTCGGCGAGGAAACTGTTCTCCTCCTTCAGCGACACAGTGGTTCAGTGCAAGGACGCCTTGGACAACGAGGACGCGATCATCGCACTGGCCGAGTCGACGCCCCCACTGTTTCTTCTGGACGGCGAAGTCGGGCGGCTCCTCAACAGGCGTCTGAAGCCGGGCAACTTCGGCGTGATTCTGGCCGACCAGAAGATAGGCAAGACGACTTCGCTGATGACTGTGGCCTTAGCCGCCGCCCGCCACGAGCCGACATTGTTCATCAGTACTGGCGACGAGGACGAGGAAGAGCTTAACGGGCGCGTGGCGACGAACCTGACCTGCATGGCAGTCGAGCCGGAGTATGCCGGAACGTTTGGCGTCCCGGTCCCCGACTGCGCGCACAACGCCGCCGGCACATGCCCGATCAACAAATCAGGCGTCCCCCGGCAGGTCAAGGACTGGAAAGTCATGGTCGAAGGCGGCGTGACTCCGCTGGATGTCGTCAACGGCACGGCGGACGGTTGCCGGGCTATCGACGGCGGGCCTTACGCTCCGTGTTGCCGTTGCTTTCCGACGAACGACGGAACGCCGGAAGACATGGAGCGCCGGAAGAACTGGAAAAGCGCGGTGTGGTGGCGCAGGCTGGACGTTCCGCTCGTCGACAGGGAAACTTTGCGCGAGACGAAAAAGCGTTTCAGGCTGGAGTGCGCGATGGCCGGCGGCAAACTGAAGATCGCTCCATGCTCTTCCGGAACGCTCACCGTGCAAGGCCTGTATGACCTCTTGGAGATGCTCGACCGGACAGAGAACTTCGTCCCGCGCGTCATCGTGCTCGACTACGCCGATCTCATGAAGCAGGAGCAGGGACGCGATTCTGACAAAGACCACGACGGCATGCGCCGGATCTGGGAAGGGCTCAGCGCGCTCCGCACGAAGTTGAAAATCCTGCTGATCACGGCGACTCAGACGAACCGCACCAGCGACGGGGCCGAAACGCTCACGCGCCGGATGATCGGCCGGTCGACCAAGGCGGCAGACAATTGCACCTGGATGGTCACGATTAACCAGACGGTGCAGGAGCGGCGGGCGCACGTCATGCGGATGTCGATGCTCTACGCCCGCAAGGGCGCTTTTGACGTGGAGCATCAGGCGCTCTGCTGCCAGTGGCACGAGGTGCAGGACGCCTTCGCGTTCTCGATGCCCGTTTTCTGCAAGATCAAAAACGAAACGAAAGAGAGGGACTGATGCGAAATAAAGAAATGTCGCCTGTCTTCTTCCCGCAGGCCAACGGCATGCTGTTCGGCAACCGGGTGGCGAACGATCTGCCCGTGTGCCGGACGGACGGGATGGTGGTGTCCTGCTGGCGCGTTCCGCTGTGGAAGCGGATCAGACTGGTCTTCTCGGGCCGGATCTGGTTGTTAAAGACGCCACCACAAGGGTGGCGGTTTCGAGATAAGATTATGAAAACGCAAAAGGTGCGAAAGCTGACCTTCAAACACCCCACGCGCTTCTTCTGGCACACAGGGCTGATTTTCGGGAGATACATCTGCCGAGGCGTAAGCGGCAGCGCGCTATTCAGCATTTTCGGACATCGGCTCTGGCTGGTCACATTGGAGTTCTGCACGGTTTCCGATCCTGTTCTCTTTGAAATTTACGAGCAAGGAAACCAAGCACAGAAGGGTAAACCGAAATGAGCGACATCTGCGACGATTCCGAAGGCGTCCGTCTGCTTGCCGAGCGTGGTATCCGCTTCGGCAGGGCCGGCAAACAGGCGGAGGAACTGAAGCGATGCCGTACCTGCAAACTGCTGCCTGTGTTCAGGGCAAAAGGGTATGCCGGCAAAGAGGTGCTGGTCTGCCCCGAATGCGGCTATGAGACCGAGCCCCTGCGCTCCCGGCAGGCGCTCAGGACAATGTGGAACGGAACGAACTGACATGCCCGCACCGAAATATATCCTGCGCCGTACTGACGCGGCCATCTTCTGCGATTCGCCCGAGTCGCTGGCGCTGGCAGAACTGGCCGGCATCAGGGACAAGAACGGGAGCCGGGAGAGCGAATGGTGGGGACATCCCTCTTATTCCGCCCTTCCGGACGGCACCCCGCTCCTGCATCTTCCGGTGAACGTCCACAATCTCTCGCTATTGCACCGCCTCGGGGCCGTGCCTGCGCCGGACGATCCCGAGACGCAGAGACGGCTGGGTTTCTTCCGGAAGCGTCCTGCGACGTTTACGAGCGGTTTGCCGCTGCGCCCGTTTCAGAAGGAAGGCGGGCAGTGGCTCATGGAGCACGGGCTGGCCTGCATTCTGGCTTTCGGCGTCGGTCTGGGAAAAACCCTGACCTCGCTGGCGGCGATGCTGGCCGATCCGGAAAGGTATCTGCCCGCCGTCGTCATCGCGCCGGCGCACGTCAAACTCAACTGGGGAGATCCGGAGCGCGGAGAATGGGTAAAATGGGGCGGTGACCCGAAAGAAGTCACCGTTCTGTTCGGCCGCACGCCGGACCCCGACGAACTGGCAGGGAAAAAGCTGATCGTCCTCAATCACCACATTCTTGCCGGCTGGGCGGACACCCTGATTTCGGCGGGACCGAAGACGATGCTGGTGGACGAGGCGCACAACTTCGTCAACAGCGGCACGAAGACATATCCCATCGCCGAGAAGTTGGCCAAGGCGTGCGGCGGGCGAGTCCTGCTGCTCACGGCGACGCCGCTGGTGAACGAGTTGGCTGACCTCTGGAGCCTGTGCAACCTGATAAATCCGGATATCCTCGGCGGCAAGGGCGTTTTCGAGGATACCTTTATGCCGGAATTGCAAGTCCGTAACCGGCTGTTCGCCTCGCGCTGGCGCGGAGGTTTCGCCAAAAAGGGATGGGCCGACGTGGCTCGGGCGAAACTGCCGAAAGAACTGATGGCGCGGCGGACGGAAGAGCTGAAAGAGATCCTTCACAAGACAGTCATCCTGCGCAAGAAAAAGAGCGAGGTCATCGACCAGTTGCCGGCGGTCACCGAGACGCATCTGCGCATCGAAATTCCTGAGACGACGCCCGATGGCGTGGCCTTTTGGGAAATCGAGCGGGACTGCGCTTTCCGGATCGACGAGGCGAAGTCGGACATCCTCGCGTCCGGACAGATGCTCCCGGCCATCGGGGAGGCCAACCGGAACGCCGCCGACGCGCTCATCCCGTACGCGGAAGAATGGCTGCGCGACTTTTTGGCCGAGTCGGAAGAGGACGAGAAGGTCGTCGTCATCGGCTGGTCGGTGGAGCCTTTGCAGAAACTGCACGCGAAGTTCCGCAAAGAGAGCCTGCTGGTCAACGGCGAGATCGACGCCCGCAAGAAGGAGGCGGCGAGCCGGGCGTTCGACACCGATCCGGCCAAACGCATCCTGTTCGGCAACATGAAGAGCATCGGCACGGGCATCAACCTCGTGTCGGCTCAGACGGAACTGTTTATCGAACTGCCCCAAACGGCGATGTCGCTGGAGCAGATCAAGGGGCGCATTGATCGCCTTTCACAGAAATCGAACTCGCTGTCGTATGTCTATATGACCGTGCGCGGCAGCATATCGGAGAAACGGGG
This sequence comes from bacterium ADurb.Bin374, assembly GCA_002068715.1. The sequence goes on along the minus strand of MWAR01000112.1, from coordinate 3,178 downwards.
ATGGAAAATCATCAAAAGAAAGCAGGCTTTGTCGGAAAGCCTAGGACTCTGAAGAGCGGATATCCGACCTTCAACCTGACGGAAAACGAGGCGTATGGTGCGATTGTCGTCTACAAAGACGACTTGCCGGACAAGCTGTTCGTCGCCACGAAGCGCCCGGACTCGTTTCCTGTCGGTGCAAGGATGCGCTTTCGGAACAAAATGATGTTCTACGGCTGGACTGTCGACCGTACCGAGCCGCTCGAGTTCGGGCGTTCGCACGTCATCCTCCACAATCCTGAAAAGGTTTACAGGAAAAATGCGACAGCCGCGGCCCGGCCAGCGATATAATGTATATGAAGCGATTTTGATCGCCGCCTTGTGGCGGTACGTGCGCCATTATGGGGCGAGAATGTCCTCCGTGTTGGCTTGAATCCGTCGCCCCGCAGTCTTGGGAAGTTCTAGGCGGGGCCGCACGTTTGTTTTTACAAAGGAGAGAAAGATGAACGAGAACGTGTTAGATTTATCATGGGCTGTCGAAATGTGCAGCATGCGGTCCACATTAACGCCAAAGGGCATGGGTGGCATGACACCCCATTGATCCGGTGACGGCGCTGGCATTGATTCATTGCGAGGTCTCGGAGGCCGTGGAAGGCCTGCGGCACGGCAATCCGCCGAGCGAGCACATCCCCGAGTTCAGCGCCGTCGAGGAGGAACTCGCCGACATTGTGATCCGCCGCATGGATCTGGCCGGCGCGAAGGGCTACAGGCTGGCCGAGGCGATCATCGCGAAGCACGAGTTTAACAAGGCCAGACCTCACAAACATGGCGGAAAACAGTTTTGACAATTTCCCGTCCGGCCCCGAGTGGGGTGCGTGGCTGAGACAACCTTTCGAACAGACGCAACGGACGGGATTCTTTTTAAGGATCGATATGAGCAAAAAGATCAAACTGCCTTCAATCTCGAAGGTCAAGAAGGCGCTGCACGACGACTGGGCCTTACGCGTTAAGCAGCGCGACGGCTGGAAATGCCTGCTCTGCGGCGGCGACGAACTGCTCACGGCGCACCACTGGTACTTCACGAGCCAGCGGGGACACACCGCGCGCTACTGCGTCGACAACGGCGCTTCGCTGTGTTTCACCTGCCACATCCGGGAAGTGCATGAGAACCCCGGATGGGCCACTGTCGACGCCGTGCGGCGCGCGGTCATTGCCAACAGCCCTGACTTCGACGAGAAGAACATCCGGAATCTGTCGTTTGTCGATTTGACGACAACGGTTCTCCGGTCGATGTGGGACGCGATGCGGTCTAGGCCAGTCGAGATTGGCGCTACAGGATGGCAAGTGAAAGAAACGGGAAAGAAGCTGTTCTTGAGCGTCTTTCGCCTGCATCCGCTGGCTGCGGTCGGAAACACAATGAATGTTCCGGGAAAGGGCGTCTGTGAAGTGCTCGTCGCCGCCAAGATCGACGACGGCTACCGTTACACGCTCGGGCAACTGGAGCAATAAACAAAATCCGCCCTTCCGGCCAAGGAGTAACCGGAAGGGCGGCAAAAGCGTGCGCGGGGAGACTGCGCGCCTGCTTTTGGATTGGATGCTTTTCTCGTCTCCCTCATATCGCAACTCTGGCGACGGTCACGAGGTCACAGTAATGCTCCGTTTCTTTAGGCGTCTTGGACCATGCGAATCCGCCCACGGCAGCCACGACGCCCCAATACTTGTTGCGGTCGGCCCAGTTCGCACCGTAGGCCTCTGCGACCTCCAGCAGGAACCTGTCCCAATCCGCCTTAGTAAAGCCGGTTCCGAAGCCGTGCACGCAATAGCCCAGATCGTGGCCGTAAGCCGGTACGATCCAGCGGTGGTCCATCTTGTCTCTTACAAGGGGGCGGATGAGTTTGCATTGCGGAACTGACGCGCCGTCAAAATCGAAACTTGTTGCGAGTGTCGGATTGCGGCATCCGGCCACGGTGAAGCGCCAGGCCATGCCGGACGAGTCCCCCGGCTTCACGTAGTCGAACGTGAACGGGGCCAGCGTGAACCAGCCCACATCGCCGGTGCCATCGTCATATTCGAACGGCTGAAGTTCCGGATAGGCAAACCGCCGGTCGGCGAGTCGCTTCCCGTCCTTCACCACCCAGAACCCGTCGCCATACTTCATGCGCCCTCCCTACTTTGCAAGCGCGGCTTTCGCCGCCGTTGCAGACATGGTGCCCATGAATTTGCCGGATGAATCCAGCACAGTGCAGAATCCCGCCGCACCGCCGTCGGTCTCGTAGCCCCCGAGCTTGAGCATCCCGCCCGTGTCAAACTCGAGGCCGCTGAGTTTGAACGGATACAGTACCGCCCCGCGCCACACGCGAAGCTCGGGCGGCTTGGCCTGCTCCGTGGCCGTAGCGGCCACGGCCGGCTTGAAGCTGGCGCGGCTGATCACGCAGCCGGACAAGACCAGCATCAGGGGAACAATAATCAGTCTGCGCATGACGGGCACACCTCCTTGATCTTCGCGGCGATCTTTTCGAGGGTCATGTTGCGGGCGACGAACTCGCCCTTGAACACGCCGTCCTCGTCGTACACCCGGATGAAGGGGTAGCTGAACCCCGTCTTCGGGCGGTACTTCGCATAGGTCGCCGAAGCCGTGACCTTGTCCGCGTCGATCCAGTCAACATCGGACAACACAGTTTCGATGTAGGGCTCGGGGTTGAGCGCGGCGAGCTTCTTGCAGTACGAGCAGGTAGCCCGGTTGCCCAGGAACACGGCCACGGCCTTGCCGGACGCCGGGACGATTGCGGGCTGCGCGACCTCAGGCTTCGCCGCCTGCCCCTCCGTAACGACTGGGGCCGCAACCTCCGCCTCTGGCGCCTCGACGCTGGCCTGCTCCTTCTCGGCCTCCTCCTTGAGCGCCTTGATCTGCTCGTAGGTGAGGTAGCCGTTCACAATCGCCGACATGATCTTGCCGGTGTCCACGTTCGGGGCCGACGCGCAGCCCGTGATCAGAGCGGCCAATGCCGCCAGCATCATCAACTTTTTCATCTGTCTCTCCTTCTTTCCGACCCGGCGTCATTGCCGGGAATCACAATCACGTCAGATGCTTGCCGATCCACTCGAAGAGCAGCCCCGCCGCAGCCGTGAGTATTGCGACGATCACAACCAGTTTTCCGCGCCCCTCGGCCTGCACGCGCTCGACCTCGCGTATCCGGCG
>MWAR01000111.1 GCA_002068715.1 bacterium ADurb.Bin374 | reverse complement strand
CCGCCGCAGGCTCGGTGAGATCGACGTCGATCTCGACGCCGTCGAGAGGTTGGCCGCGCATGTGGGCGAAATCGTTGAAGGCCGATCCGACCATCGTCTGCATCCAGCCGCCAAACTCCTTCAGCCGGGTCTTCAGCTCGCGGCTGGGCGGTTCGACTTTCCTCATCGCATCGCGCATCGATTTCTGCACGCTGTCGGCAAATTTGGAGAGCTCCTCCGTCAGCGGCAGCCGCTTCGGCGACGAAGACTGTTGCTCCTGCGAAACCGTTTTCTGCTTGTCATCACGTTCGAGGGCCGCAAGGAGCTCCTCCGACTGGTCGACGGTGATCTTTCCCTCTGCCAGCATGGCCAGAATCCGTTTGCGTGCTTCAGACATCTGTCCTCTCCTCCTTGTTCGACCGGCTTCGCTCGTCACGAACCCGATGTCGTTGTCTCCATTTTACCACGATCCTCCTCCGACCTCGGAACGCCGTCCCCGGAATTCACAAAAACTCGTATCTCACCCAGGTTGTGCCGCTGGAACGGGGTTAAAAGCCGCCCTTGCACGTGGGAATTGTTGATCAACGCCATGAGAATTATCGATCGACGTCTAGGGGCGCATCGCGACACGCTCGAAAGACACTCCGGATATCGAAAACCATTTCACCATTCCGTGATTCAGCGGTTATGAAACGTGATCCGTTCGCTCTGACAGCCAACTCCGGAAAGCCGTTCCAGGGCGCATTCAAGTGCTCCCCCGGAAATGTCACCACCCGCCCATGCCCTGCCAAGCTTCTCGGCCGCGACCAGCGTCGTGCCGCTTCCGCAGCACAGGTCCGCGACCATTTCGTCCGGTGCACTCAGGGCACCCACGATCCGCTCGAGCAGGGCCAGGGGCTTCTGCGTCGGATACCCGCACCGCTCGGGCGAGTTCGGGTTGATGATCGGGATGTCCCAGACATCGTCGACGGGCGTTCCGAGCGGATGCGCCCGGTATTTTCTCCCGGATTTCGCCGTCACCCCACGCAGCAGAAAGCCCGAATCGGCCTTGTAGGGAACCCGCACCGCGTCCACGTCGAAATAGGGCTTCCGGCCAGCCGCATACCAGAGAAGCGTGTCGTGCTTGTTCGAAAACCTGCTCCGGGAGCGGCCGCCGCCGGTGTAATGCCAGACGATCTCGTTCACGAAGGCATCCTCGCCCATCAGTTCGTCCAGCATCACCTTTGTATAGTGAACAGTATGAAAGTCCAGGTGCAGCACCAGGCTCCCGGACGGCGCGAGAAGCGAGAGAACCGCTTCCAGACGGTCACGCAGCCAGGGAAGATAGGACGCGAGCCGGCCTGGCCATGCATCCGGATACCGCCATTCCGACCTGTCCCGACCCGTTCTCTGCCCGTCAGGAACGGCGGATCGAGGTAAACGAGCCGGAACGCGCGCTTCGGAAGCCGCGCCGCCGTTTCCAGCATGTCTCCGAACATCAGGCTTCTGTATCTGTCTGCGTTCATCGGCGGCATCTGCTGATCACTCAGGTTCCTGTTTTGGAAACGGCCGCCGCCCGACAAGGGCGACGGCCGTGCATGAAACGGGTTCGCTCAGCAGGCGCCGAGGCGGGGGGCCAGGTAGGCCTGGAGCTGGTCGATGGCGACGCGATCCTGGGCCATGGTGTTGCGGTCACGCACGGTGACCGTCTTGTCTTCTAGCGTCTGGAAGTCGACGGTGATGCAGAACGGCGTGCCGACCTCGTCCTGACGGCGGTACAGCTTGCCGATGCCTGCGGTGTCGTCATAGACGGTACGCCAGCCGAACCGCATCAGGCTCTTCTTGATTTCCTTGGCCGTCGAGACGATGCCGTCGTGGTTCTTCTTGAGCGGCAGCACTGCGACCTTGATGGGGGCCAATTCGGGGTGCAGGCGCAGGACGACGCGCTTGTCGTCGTTCACCGTCTCCTCGAAATACGAGTCCATCAGGAAGGCAAGCGTGGCGCGATCGACGCCGGCCGACGGCTCGATAACATAGGGTACGATATGCTGGTTGGTCTCGTGGTCGAACCAGGTCAGTTTGTTGACCGCGTGTTCGTTCGGAATCTCGCGGCCGTCCTTGAGGACGAGCTTGCCGCCCTTGCTGTGGCTGATGAGATCGAACGAGGTGCGGTTCGCGACGCCTTCGACCTCGTCGAACTGCCTGGTTTCGTCGGATCGCTCAGGGAAGAACCGGTACAGGATATCGGTCGTGGCTTTCGCGTAGTGAGCCAGTTCCTCTGGTTTCTGGGCGAGTTTGCGCAGGTTTTCCGGGTTGATGCCGAGCTGGATATACCAGTTGAAGCGTTCGTCGACCCATCGGGCATGCCACTCGTCATCGGTTCCGGGCTTCACGAAGAACTCGATCTCCATCTGCTCGAACTCGCGCACGCGGAAGATGAAGTTTTTCGGGGTGATCTCATTGCGGAAAGACTTTCCGATCTGGGCGATGCCGAACGGCACCTTGCGGTTCGTCGAATCGAGCACGTTCTTGAAGTTCACGAAGATGCCCTGGGCCGTCTCGGGCCGCAGGTAGGCGATGTTCGACTCGTCGGCGACCGGGCCGACCGTGGTCTTGAACATCAGGTTGAACGGCCGCGGCTCGGTCATATCGTGGGCGCCGCCCTCGGCGCACTTCTCGTTCGGGTCGACCTGGTCGGCGCGGAACCGGCGTTTGCACTTGCGGCAGTCGACCATCGGGTCGGAGAACGTGTCTTCGTGGCCGCTATATTTGAGAACTAGGCGGTTCATGAGAATGGAGCAGTCGAGGCCTTCCATGTCGTCGCGCTCGTAGACCATGCGGCGCCACCAGGCCCGCTTCACGTTGTTCTTCAGTTCGACCCCGAGCGGGCCGTAATCCCAGGTTCCCTGGAGACCGCCGTACTGGTCGCTGCCCTGAAAGAGAAACCCGCGGCGCTTGCACAGGGAAATGATGGTGTCGAGATCTGCCATGGTCTGCTCCTGTCGTGTGTACTGGCTGGAATCGGTGTTTCGATCAGCCGTCATTATACGGGCCCGCGCCCCCTCTGGCAAGAACCGCCTGTTTCGTTGTCCGAGAGCCAAGCTGTTTTGACAGCGTGGAAGCGCGCCTGTATGATCTCTTCTCATGAAAAAACATCTGAAGCCTTCCGCCGTTTGCATTTACTGCGCCTCGAGCGCCGACGTTTCCGAACGCATCCGTGAAGACGGGCGCCGGGTCGGCGTGCTTCTCGCCGAGAACGGGCTCGACCTGGTCTACGGCGGCACCACCTGCGGCCTCATGAAGGTCGTCGCCGACGCCCACAAGGTGGCGGGGGGCCGCGTCATCGGCATCGTGCCGGAGTTCATGCTCGCGCACGGGATCGGAAACGCCGAAGGTCAGGACGAAACCGTCGTCGTCCCCGACATGGCTGCCCGAAAATCGAAGATGATCGAGCGCTCGGGCGGCTTCATCGTTCTGCCAGGCGGCATGGGCACCCTCGACGAGCTGTTCGACACCCTTGTGAACAAACAACTCGGCCGCCACGCGAAGCCGATCGTTCTGATGAATACCGATGGATATTATAATCCTCTCATCAGCCTTCTGAAGCACGGTATCGAGTGCCGGACGATCCGGGCCGAGCACATGTCGCTGTTCTCTGTCGCGAACACTCCGGAAGAAGCGGTATGCCTTCTCGAGGAGCCGAAGGTCGACGAGAAAAACCGAAAAATGCGCGGTTAACCGCGCGGCAGTGCGGCAATGCCGGCCGGATCGAGATCCGACAGGCGGCCTGGCCGGAAACCGCGTGCCAGAAGCTCATCGAGCATCTTCGGCAGCGCTTTCGGCCCGTTTTTTCCGCCCACGTGCATGAGAATGACTGAACCGCGCCGCACCCGCGAGCGCACCTTCTGCTGGATCGAGGCTACGGACGGTTCCTTCCAGTCGAGCGTGTCGATATTCCAGTAGACCGGCTTGTAGCCGAGCTTTTCGACGATCCGCTCGACCCGGGAGTTCTGCGCCCCGAAGGGGAACCGGAAGAACGGGGCGAATCTCCGTCCCAGAACCGTCTGCATCGCCTGCTCCGCTTTTCCGAGTTCCTGGGCGATCTTTTCCTCGCCCCAGCCAGCCATATTCGGATGCCGCATGCTGTGATTCGCGATCTCATGGCCCTCGGCGAGGATGCGGCGGCCAAGGTCGGGATATGCGTTCACCCACTGGCCCGTCAGGAAAAACGTTGTTTTCAGCCCGCGTGCCTTCAGCGCTTCGAGGATCGGAACGAGACCGTCCGCGTCGGCTCCGCCGTCGAACGTCACGAACACCTGGCCACCTGAGTCGCCCGGCAGGGGATGCTGGTACATCGCGGGCGTTTCGCGCTCGACCACGGGTTCCGGTTTTTCGGCACCCGCCTTCCCGACGGCACGCTTTGTCGCGGAAGATTGCGCAGAGGCCGGCGAGGGCCGTTTCGCGACCGAAACGGATTCCGGCTCGAAAACCGGCTTTGCGGGGACATCCGGCGTGACCGGCGGCAGCTCCACCGCGACGGGAGCCTTCGTTCGGGCATCGTCGAACGCGCGGTTCAGCCGCCACAGACGTTCCTCGGCCTGGCTGAACGACGGGCACAGTTTCAGGGCCTCGTGATAGGCGCGCCGGGCATCCTCGCGCCGCTTTCCGTCTTCGTGAAGCAGTCCCAGGTTATACCAGGTCCAGTAGGTCGGCTGGACGCGCAGACTGGCCTGGTACCACGCGAGCGACTCGGCGACATACCCGAGGCGTCTCAGGGCGCTTCCGATGTTATTATAGAAGTGAACATAATCCGGAGCTATATCGATGGCATGCCGCCAGGTACGGATCGCGCCGATCAGGTCGCCCGCCTTGGCCTGCTCGATGCCGTAGGCGTTCAGGGCCGCCACGTCCCGCGGGTTTGCTTCGAGCGCCGCGGCGATCTCCCGCATCCCGGCGGCGGTTGCTGAGACCCCGCACAGCAGAAGGCATAGCGCCAGGAGCATCGGAATCATGGAGATCGTTCGGGCAAGGGAACGCCTTTTCCCGTCACTTCCCCATGAATCACGGCATTGCATCGCCGTCACTCGTCCACCCCCCTCGAAGGTGAGGAAAGCCGACTGTCGATTCTTTCCGATGACGGCAGACGACCGATCCAGAGCGTGTTGACCGGATTCACCCATATCAGCCGGTCGAAGGGCGGGCACGTGCGGCTGTACATCGCGATCCGGTCCTGGGGCCGCAGCTTGTCCACCCACGGCCTGAAAGTTTCTGGCGAGAGGCGCGCCCGGAGGATATCCAGGAAGATCGCCCTGTCCTCTTCGGGCATGTGCGAAGACTCTTCGCCAAGAATGTATTTCCACCGGCCCCCGGGATATGTATAGATAAGTGTATTATACAATCCCATATCCGGATGATACAGGATTCCGCCAGGTTCCGGCAGCGACCTCGAGTATTCCGGCTTCGTGATGTCGACGGTCCGGAGGGTGTCGGCGTTCGACCACCGGTCCTGCGCGTTGGCCGTCGTGAAGAGGAACAGGGCCAGCCCGAGCGTGAGCGCGATTCCGATCCGCGCCGGCGACACGGGCTCGTGCACCCGCCGGAGGTAGGAATGGATCTCGAGCGTCGCCCAGGCGATCACGGCCGGCGCGCCCCAGTCGGTCCAGAACCGCGTCACCTTGAACCCGAGAATCCAGTATAGAACGCACAGGAAAAACATCGGGCTTTTCACCGTCCCGATTTTCCATGCCCCCCTGGCATGCCGCCACAACAGCAGAAGGATGACCGCCAGCGCGATCTCCCGATTCATCGTGTTCGACCAGAGCTCCATCGCCAGCTGTCGTTCGAGAAGCTGGGTGTTGACGGTCCGCATGACATGCACGAGGCTCTGAACGGTGTATTCCCAGGCATGCCCCGTCGCGAGAAGGCCGGCACACACGCCTCCGACGACGCTCAGCGACAAACGCCGGAACATCCGCCACTCGCCGCACAGTGCCGTGACCGCCGGCGGAATGACGAACAGATAGAACACGGCATGAGAAAACGAGGCAAGCCCGGCAAACAGCGCGAGCCCGCCCATGACGGCCCAGGGCGCCCGCCGCGCGCGGAGCCGATGCCCCCACAGGCCGAAAAACAGCATGAACGCCATGTCGAAGTTGTGCGGCCGCCCCAGAAGCGTCCGCGTCCAGTCCGGGTCGGCCATGAAGCAGACGAACAGGCCGGCGAGAAGCGCTTCGGGCCGCTTCAGCGCGAACAGCGGCAGAGCAGCGACCACCCAGAACATGATCGCCACCATGCTCACGAGCAGAAACTCCTTGTCGTGCCCCGTCAACGCATGGAACACCGACCAGAGGTTCAGCCATCCGACGTGAATGCCGATGCGCGTTTCCTCGTTCAGCACCAGAAACTCGTTCCAGGATCTCCCGGAGTCGATGACGCCGCAGTTCGCCCGGATGTCGTCCAGGGGGGTGAACCCGAGACTCAGGATTTTGACGGGTATGGCCAGCGCCACGGTCAACGAGATGACCAGCACGAACAGCGGAATGTAATTTTTCATCATGCGCCTGATTATAGCGTGAGTCGGCGATGAATGATAACCTGTTCCCGGAGGGTGAAGCATCGTGATTCCTCGATCCGTCAGGCAGTTGATCGCAGCGGAGGTCTCCGCGGTTTCACGCTACGCGGACCGCGTCATCGACCTCCAACCCTTCCCGCACGATCGCGGCGAGGTGTTCGGCGACATCGAATGTCCCCTGAAACAGACGGCCCCTAGAGGCTCCCCGCCGCCCGACCTTTCCGGCGAAACCGACCGGCGCACGGTCCTGCTTCTGAACGGCCACTTCAATCACGAGACGGATATCCAGAAGTATCTCACCGATCTCAAGCCCTTTCTGAGCCGCACCTCACGCCTGGTCGCGGTATCCTACAACCCCTACCTGTATCTCGCGTATCTCGCGAAGCAGAGCCTCCAGGGAAGGCACGACCGCTCGATGATCTTTCTCACCCGCGACAACCTGCACCACCTCGCGAAGGTTTCCGGGTATGAAGTGGTCCGGATCAGACCCGTCGGCTACCTTCCGAACGACACCCCCCTAGCCCGGGAAGCGAACTCCCTCTGCCCGGTGGTTCCCGGCATCCGCTGGCTCGGCGTCGCGAACGTGATCGTTCTGCGCCCCATCATCGCAGAAATCTCACATCCGTCGGTTTCCGTAATCGTGCCCGCAAGGAACGAGAAGGGGAATATCCTTCCGCTGCTCGAGCGCGTTTCCATGCCCGACGGCTGCCCCTTCGAAGTCATTTTCGTGGAAGGCCACTCGACGGACGGAACGGGTGATGAAATTCGGCGAGTGATGACGCAACACGCGTGGCGCTTCCCGGTTCGGGCCTTCCGGCAGTCCGGCAAAGGTAAGAACGATGCCGTTCTGGCCGGCTTCCGGGAAGCGCGTCACCAGGTTCTTGCCGTTCTCGATGCCGACATGACCGTCCCGCCCGAGATGCTCGGCCGGTTCGTGGAAGCCTACACGCGCGGCCTCGGCGACTTCATACACGGCAACCGGCTGATGTATCCAATGGAGCCCGAAGCTATGCAACCGCTGAACTGGCTGGGAAACAAAGGGTTCGCCAAACTTCTGAGCTTCGTGCTCGACACGCCGATGGACGACGCGCTATGCGGCACGAAGCTGTTTCCCCGGCACGACTGGCCTCGCCTGGAACGGTGGATTGCCGATTTCGGCGACCGCGACCCGTTCGGCGATTTCAATTTTCTCTTTTTTGCGGCTGAGACCGGCCTCGGCATCGTCGACATCCCGATCCGATATCTCGCCAGAATGTATGGCGAAACGAATATTCTCCGGTTCAGCCACGGCTGGGAACTGCTCAAGATGGTCCTCCACGGCTTTCGCAACGTCGCCATGGGCAAGCGCCTGCCGTGAGCCGCCGATGGCGCGTCACAAGTGCGGGTTTCAACCCCGTCCCCCACGGCCCATGGAGTGGGGGCGCATCGCGATGCGCCCGGAAGAACGCGGTGTCTCTGCGGCTTCGCGTCGCCGCGGCGAGATTGATATATACGCAATGATATGATTCAGCGTTTCGCGCTCCTGATCGCCCTGATTTTGCCCTGTCTGGCTGGCTCCTGGCTCATCGGCCGATTCGATGCAGGGGCGCTCGCCCGGGAAGTCGCCGACCGCCGTGACGAACTGGAAAGGATGGTCGGCCACGGCGCGCGTCTTTCCCAGGTTTCCTCCTGGGTCGAGGAGCGGGCGGGCCGGATCCGGCGCAGCATCGTCTGGGGCGAAAATCCCGCCCCTCTTCTGTTCAACGGCGGACGGAAGGTGTTTCGCGCGTATCTGTTTTCGCGAAACGGCAGGCGCCTGGCCCGGCCGGGCTGTGAAACGGACAAGACGCGCATTTCCGAACGCTGCCTCGAGCTGATTCGCGGGATCGCGGCCGGCAGACAGGGCCGCCTGGGCCCGTCGGATCGCAAACTCGTCGAGTCGTTCTTCGGCGTCGCTCTCGCGGCCGATTTCCTGGCGCGAAATCCCGGCGTCATGATCGGGGCCGAAGAATTTCACCAGAATCGTCTCGTCGGCGTCTTCGGCCTTCGGACGCGCACCAGACCAAGCGAGCCCGTGATCCTCCTGCTCGTCGTCGATACGTCAACGCTCGCCATCGACCGACTGGCGGCCTCGGCCGCGGCGAAGATCCAGAGCAAGGCTGGCCCCCGATACAGGTTCGGCGTCATCGACACGTTCGGCCGGCTTCCCGACCGCCCGCGCCCGATACCCGTCTCCTGGCGCGACACCTTGTGCCGAGACCGGCTGTCCGAATCGTTCACGCACGGCAGGAGGCTGTTCGCAACCCGGCTCCTCGACCGTCGGTTCGTCCTGTTCGGCTGCGCGACGGTCCCCAGGCCCGGACCGGAAATGCCGTTCGTCGGCCTCCTCCTGTCGGTCACCCTGGTGCTGTTCGCGGCCATGACGCTGTCGAGCCGTCCGCCTCTGCCGATCCGCCCCCTCGTCATCGTGCTGTTCGGCCTCACCGCAACCGCGGGGGGCGCGCTTCTGCTCGGCGTGTCATCCGTGTATCGCGATGCCCGCCTGACCGCGATGGTCCAGGAACGAAGCAGCCGGGCGCAGGAACTGCTCGCGAACATCGATTCCGGCCTGAACGACTATCTCGAACGCCTGTCTCACCGGTTCCGCGGGGTCACGGCGACGCTCGGAACGGCCTGGAGTGACCCAACCCGTATCGAACGGCAGGTCGAAACGCTCAGACCGTTCGAATCCGTCGCATCCGTCATGCTCTTCGACCG
>MWAR01000110.1 GCA_002068715.1 bacterium ADurb.Bin374 | reverse complement strand
CGATGGCGCCGCTGTTCGAGCGCCACTCTCACGCCATGCTCGTCAGCCCCGACGGGATCATCTTTCTCGGCAGTCGGCGGGAATGGGATCTCATGCCGCTGTTCCCGCTTCCGAACGATCGGAGAACGGCAATTGAACGGTCCGGCCAGTTCGGAGCGATAGCCTCGGCGTCATTGTTCAGCTCGCCCCATCCCCTGAGCGGCTTCGTGCGCGCCTTCGACCGGGAAATGTTCTGCTCTCAGGCACCGCTGAACGCGAAGGGCTGGCACATTCTCCTCATGAACGACATGAACCGGGTTGCTCTTTCCCGCCATCTTCCCCTTGCCCTGACCCTGTCGCTGGTCATTCTCGCGCTCGCATTCCAGATCGGCACGGCACGGGTCGCCGAAAAGGCCCAGCAGGCCGTGCAGTTCGAGCAGCAGTTCAAGAGCGTGTTCGAGAACGCCCCGGAAGGCATCCTGATCGCCGATGCAGACACGCACGCCATCCTGGCCGCCAATCCGTTCCTGCACCGCGCACTGGGCATCCCGGATCCCGAACGGATGAAACAGCTCAGATACGAGGACATCTGCCCGGACGGCGCAGGTGACGCGGCCGCGTTTTTCTCCCAGCTCGTGAAAGGGGAGCCGGCGGCCGTCGAACGGCGTCTCCTGTATTCTTCCGGCCATGAGTTCCAGGGTGAGATCACCGGTTCCTTCCTGCGAACTCGGGAGCGAAACGTTTTCCTGCTGTTCATCCGCGACCTGACCAGCCGCCGGTTCCTGGAAAAGATGCGCAACGAGAGCGAGGAACGGTTCAAAAAACTGTTTGCCGCGGCTCCGAACGGGTTCATTCTCATCCGGGAAGACGATCACACGATCGTCGAGGTGAACACGGCCGCCCTCGAGATGCTCGGCAGGCCCTACGAAGAGGTGATCGGGCGGGTTTGTCACCAGTTCATATGCCCGTCCGAGAAGGGGAAATGCCCGATATCGAATCTGCACCAGACGATCGACCACTCGGAACGCGTCCTGATCGGTCATGACGGAAAACGCATCCCCATCATCAAGCAGGTGATCAGGCTCGATCTGGCGGGAGTTCCCCACCTGCTCGAGAATTTCATCGACATCCGACATCGCAAGGAGATGGAGCTGGCGCTCTCACGCGCCAAAGAAGCCGCCGAGGCGGCGAACCTCGAAAAGAGCCGGTTCATCGCGCACATGAGCCACGAGATCCGCACGCCCATGAACGCCCTTCTCGGGCTCATCGACGTTCTCCATTCCGAAGTCACCGTTCCGCGCCAGCAGCATTACCTGACGCTCATCAGAAGCGCGGGCGAGTCACTCCTGGCGCTTCTGAACGACATCCTCGACTTTTCGAAAATCGGCGCGGGGCGCATGGAGCTCGAAGAGTCCCGTTTCGACCTGCCGGCGCTCATCCAGGCCACGCTCGATCTTCTTTCCGGCAAAGCGGCCGCAAAGCGGATCGAACTGAAGGGAGAACTCGATCCGCAGCTTCCCGGCCTTGTCATCGGTGATCAGTTCAGGCTCCGTCAGGTTCTCCTGAACCTGCTCAACAACGCGATCAAATTCACCGACGAAGGCAGCGTCCGGCTCTTGGCCATGCGGCTTCCCCCAGCGAAAGAGGATGCCGTCGTCATCGCCGTCGAAATACGCGACTCCGGCATCGGCATCCCGGAAGACCAGATTTCCCGGCTGTTCGAATCGTTCGCACAGATCCGTTCCGGCAACCACCGGACAAAAGAGGGAACCGGCCTCGGACTCACGATCTGCCGCCAGCTCGTCCAGTTGATGCAGGGCGAGATCTCGGTGCAATCCATCCCGGGAAAGGGCTCGACCTTCCGGTTCACGGCGAAGCTGCGGCTGGCCGAAGCCAGGGAAGAAGCATCCGGGGAAATAAGCCCGGCAGAGCAGGCGCCGAAGCCGGCCGTTTCAGGTTCTATCCTGGTCGCCGAGGACAACGACATCAACCGCAAACTCGTCGAGGCGCTTCTGGAATCGGGCGGCTGGCTGACGACGCCGGTCGCCACTGGGCGTGAGCTCGTCGAACGGGCTGCCGGATCGACGTTCGATGCCATTCTTGCCGATATTCAGATGCCCGAAATGAACGGTCTGGAGGCAGCCCGAGCCATCCGCGAACGAGAAGCGAGGGCGGGCGGCCATATTCCCCTGATCGCCCTGACGGGAAACGCCCTGCCCGAGGATATCCGCCTCATCGAGGAGGCTGGATTCGACGGGTATCTGCAGAAACCCTACACCCGCCAGCAGCTGTTCGACGTCATCTCCGGCACCATCGACAGGCTTCGCGGCGGCGTTACCGCCACCATCGACGTCGAGCACCTGATGAAACGCGTCTGCGGGGATGCGGGCGTGCTTCACAAGATGATCGACATCTTCCTCGCCAAATACCCCGAGCAGCTCGCCGCGCTCGAACGGGCCTCAGCGAACGGTGACATGGCCGAGACATCGACCAGGGCGCACTCGCTGAAGGGAGCAATCGGAACGTATGCATCGGAAAAGGTGTTCCAGGCAATCAGCGCGGTTGAAAATGCAGCGCGGTCGGGAAACGCCGCCGAGGTTGCCGTGGCCCTGGCAGCCTTCACGCCGCTGCTGCGTTCCTTCGTGGGGGAACTCGAGACCATCCAGGAAAAACTTCGAAAGGAATCCGGCTTCCGGCCGGAACCCCGGCAGACACCATGAAAACCTCTCCCTTTTTCCGGCTCTTTCTTGTCGTGGCTTTGCTCGGCACAGGCAGCGGATTTCTTTCGATCGCGCTGTCGAATATCCTGATGTTTCCCGATCGCGGCAACCTTCCGAACAAGGTCCCGAGCATCCCGGGAATTCCCTTCATCGCCCAAAACGCATCGGGTCAGAAGATCGCGGCATGGTGGTATCCGGGTGATCCGGCGGCGGGCGCGGTGCTGCTCTGCCACGGTCATTGCGTGAACCATCTCCATATCCTGGACATGGCCGAATTCCTCC
Source organism: bacterium ADurb.Bin374 (assembly GCA_002068715.1). Next base: position 8,858 of record MWAR01000110.1, on the reverse strand, counting down.
ATGCGGCCGGGTACAACATTCTGACTCTGGATTTCCGCGCCCACGGCCTCAGCGAAGGGCGATACACGACGATCGGCCTTCACGAATGGGAAGACGTCGATGCGGTTATCAGGGCCGCCGAGGCGAACGGGCTTCTGCCACCGACCATGCCACTCGCAGCCTATGGACGCTCGATGGGTGCCGCCACCCTCGCCAACGGCTCGGCCAGGCTCGAACGGGTCGGGGCATTCATCCTCGAGTCCAGTTTCGCCGAGCTCCGGAAAATCGCGGCTCGCGATGTCCGGCGGGTCGGCGGGATTCCCGACTGTTTTCTGCTCGACTGGCTGTTTGCCCTGGCGCGATGGAGAAGCGGCATCGACTACGCATCGAACCGGCCCGTCGAGGGCATCAAAGGGGTCGGCGGCCGGCCCCTGCTCCTGATCCACGACGGCCTCGACCCCCGGGCGACGCGGGAAGACCACGACAGGCTCATGGCCGCCGTTCCCACGGCGAAGGAAATGATCGTGCCGGATGCGGGCCACGTTCAGGCACACCGCCCCCCGCCCGCGCCCTTCGAGTCCCTCGTGCTCCAGTTTCTGAACGACGCCAGGATTCTTCCAGCGCCTTCAAAATAAAACGTTATATATCATATTTTATTTTCTCGAAGGAGACTTGCACGAGGCGAGCAGATGAATTTCTCTTCGTATTCGGCAAGACCGGACGCGAATCCCGGAGAGCACGATGTTCACGGTGATTCTTTCGTTTCTCCGTGGAGTTTCCGCGGCCTCAGTGGGCTCCGCGAGTGATTCGGCAGTCGTGAAAACCGATGCGCCTGCCCCGATACTTGCCTTCCATTTTTCCTTCGGGTAAAGTATCCCTGTTTCCATTCGGAAAAACCGGGAGGATCCCGGGCACTTCAACATCAAGGAGAGATTCCATGTCCGATTTCAAGAACTCGAAGACGTGTGAAAACCTGCTGAAAGCCTTCGCCGGCGAGTCCCAGGCGAGGAACAGATACACCTACTACGCGTCGGTCGCCCGCAAGGAAGGTCTGCCGCAGATCGCCGACTTTTTCATCGAGACGGCCGAGAACGAGAAGGAGCACGCCAAGGTATTCCTCAAGCGCCTTCTGCACCATGGCATGAACGAGCAGGTCGTGACCATTCACGAGGCCGGCTATCCCGTCGCCCTCGCCGACACCGCCAAGAACCTCCAGTATGCGGCCGATGGCGAAAAGGAAGAGTGGACGTCGCTGTACCAGTCGTTCGCCGATGTCGCCGAGAAGGAAGGCTACAAGGACGTCGCGACGGCGTTCCGAATGATCGCCAAGGTCGAAAAGCACCATGAGGCCCGGTACCGCAAGCTTCTCGAAAACGTGAAGAACCAGAAGGTGTTCAAGAAGGACGCCAAGACCTCCTGGATCTGCCGCAACTGCGGTCACATTCACGAGGGCGAAAGCGCTCCCAAACAGTGCCCGGCCTGTGAGCATCCGCAGGAATACTTCCAGGTCTGGACGGAAAACTACTGACACCTTTTCCCAAAACGCCCCGCTAAAGCGGGGCGTTTTGTTTTGCCCGAAGAGGAACGGCGCGGCAAGCGCCCTTACGAGGGATGCAGGGTTCTTCAGGAAAGCAGATGGAGGGTCTCTCCGTCCGCCGACAGCTGTTCGGCGGGAAAGCGGCCTGCGAGGCTGTTCCAGACTGTCTCGTCGACGATGATGCAGCTGCCGCCCCTTCCCTTCGTCGCGGCCTCGCATCGGACGGCACGGTCGGCAGGAGAGCCGATAAGAGTGGGAAGCAGCCGTCCGTCCTCGCCGCCGAGGCGGCCCCAGAGGAGCGTTCCTGACGCCACACCGATACCCGTTTCGATCGTGAACAGGCCGTCACGTCGCCGCATTCCGTTGAACCGGGCGAGCGCCTCGCGCATGCCGAACGCGGCGTTCACCGCACGGGCTTCGGGGGCCTCACCGGCGGGGTCCGGCGGGAAGACGGCGAGAATCGCGTCGCCCAGGTATGTTTCGATCGTGCCCCCCGCAACCCTTATCGGCTCTTCCATCAGCGTGAAGTAGTCGTTCAGCAGGGTGACGACGTCCTCCGGATCGTTGATTTCTGACAGCGTCGTGAAGCCGCGGATATCCGAAAACAGAACAGCTGCCGTGATTCTCTCGCCGCCGGCCGCCATCTTCGAAGCCCCGGAATCCGCTTTCCGCACGGCGGCCAGAACGCCGTCCGAGACGAATCTCGCCATCCCGGCCCGCTCCGCCAGGCCGCGGGCCATGCCGTTGAAAACGCCGGCCAGGTCGCCGAACTCGTCGGGTCGGTCGAGAGCGATCCGCCAATCATATTCTCCCCCGGTCGTCAGCCTCGTCGCATCGAGGAACACAGGGAACGGCAACGTCAGAAAGAACGCCGCAGCGACCGTGACGGCCGACCAGGCGGCGGCAATGGCTATCACGGCCCCGACCCAGCCCGTCTCAGAATCCCTGCCGTTTTTTTCTGCGACGGCGACGCCGATCAGATTTCCGTTCGAGAAATACCTGGTGACAGCCAGCGTATCCCGTTGTCGCGCCAGCATGCCGTGCTTTCGCCCCATCCGCTGACTCAGACAGGATTCCGCGAGATACTTCCATTGTTTCCAGAGTCCGTCATCGAACCCGTTATTGAAGTCCGAAATGACCGGTGGGTTATATGAGTTGATAGTATATACCAGATACTTTACATTCCACGAAGCGATCCCCTCGGCAAACTCTGGACGGCTGTTCCGCAGGAGGCGGAGAAAATACTGTTCTATGATCGTATCCAGACCGCCGTACGTCATGACCACCCCCTTCGGACGCATTTCGGCGCCTGGAACCGGCGAAAACTGCACGCTCATGAACTGGCCGAGATTTCCGAAGGGATTTCCGGCGGAGAGCGGGGAACAGGTGACGATTTTTTTGATATAGGATTCGTCGAGATATTCGGATGTGATGGCATGAGCTAGATCGATCGTGACCTGCATGGACTTCGCCGTCTCGTTCCCTCCCCCACCGCCGGAGGAGCCCAGGCGAATGAGCGCATCCTGCGAGAAGCCCTTCATGAGGCGTTGTACGGGGGTTACCGACGTCTGATCTTCATAGGACGTCGTCCCCCAGTCCTTCCCGTTGGCGAGAAACACAAGAATGGTCCTGGTGAGACTTCGCGCAAGGACCTCCTGCATGGCCGGCTCGACGCCCTCGCCACGATCCGCGGCGGAGATGATCCGTTCACTCCACGTCTGGAGGGATTTTGCGCGAATGATCTGAGCGGATCGCAACCCTTCATCCAGACGTTCGAGTTGCCGGGCCATGTGCGTTAGAGCGATCTGCGGAAGACGGTCTTCGCCGGCCTTTGCCGAAGCCATCGCCATCATGGCGCACCCGCAGCACGGGATCATCGCTCCGAAAGCGAATCCCCAGCCGATCCTGCTTCGCAGGCTTCTTCCGACGGCGTATTCGAACAACGCCAGCCTCAGGCAGACGAGGCTCGTTCCGGCGGCAACGAGCAGCAGCCCGACATCGAACCAGGGCAAAGCCTTCCGCCAGGGGTGGGACAACGCCGAAGGATCGGCGACGACGGCAGGCACGGGACGTATCCCCGGACGAGGACCGGTGCGACTTCCCTGCCAGAGCGCCTCGTCAGGCCATTCCATAGGCGGTGCCTGGAGCAGAGCGAGACAGCGGGGCCTGTCGATGAAACGCGGAAGATCGCACCGCCCCACCCCCTCGATCCTTCTTCGGATAGAAGGATTCAGGGATGTTTCGAGCGGCGCCCGGAGCAGAGCCCCACGCGAGAGGCTGTTTCCATGAAACAGCATCACCAGCAGCGCGGAGCAGTCCTTTGGGGAATACACGTCACTGCGGGGGCCAATGCAAGCCCATCCCACAGCTTTGTATCCGATCGACGTCCCGCCGAAATGCACGACATCGATTTTGACTCCGTATTTCAGATCCGCAAAATTGAAATCCCCCCCGAACAGTTTGTGAGAAAGCAATTTTGATATATTATATTCTTCGTCATTTATATTCCAACTCGCGCCCGTGCCAGTCCGAGGCCGCATGAGAAGTTCGAGGATCTGGGCAACGGTTCTTTCGACCTCTTTCTTGGGATACCCGGTGAAATACGACGGCTCGACATCGACCAGAATTTTCCGGTTCGAGGGGATGAGCATGGCGGCAACCGCCGGCTTCGAGCCCACCTGGGCGGCGACCGAGGCACAGATCTGTTTGAAGCCGACCTCGTCACAGGCGCACAGGGCCGCGGCCGAGGCAGGTGAAAGATTCTCTCGGAAACCGGAATCACCGATCGCGCGCAGAAACACACGTTCGAGCGCAGGACCGATTTCGATCTCGTTCTTGAACTCCCGCATCTCATCGATCAGTTGTCGCCTCATGACCGTGCGCAGCCCTTTTTCCTCGTCTTCGAGCCAGAGTCTGACGGCGCTTCGCAGGCCGATTGCGGGCAGGGCCACGAACAGCAGCCAGACGAGGGTGATCGCACCCGCCCACACCCGGCGGTTTTCAGCAGGTCCGAAATGCCGCTGGCTCATGCGGTCCCCTCCGGCGCAACGAGTTCGTATACCTGGACAGGCTTGGAACGCCCCTTCACGAAAACGGTGCCGAGCAGGCCGTATCGGAACGCCATCCCCATGGAGAAGATCGTTTCCTCATCGGTCAGGATCGGCGAGCCGATCCTCCGGCGACTCTCGGATTCGAGTCTCGCCGCGAGATTGACGGTATCACCGATCACCGTGAAATCCAGACGTCCGCTGCGCGAACCGATTTTTCCGCAGATGGCGTTTCCCGTGACGAAGCCGACGGAAACGCGCAACGGCACCATGTCGTCGTCCGCTCTTTCCCGGTTCGCCTCGTCGAAGATCCGTTTCATGGCGAGCGCCGCGTTGCCGGCCCGGATTGCGGCAGGGATCTCCGCGGGATGGAACACTCCCATGACACCGTCGCCGATGATCTTGTCGAGACTGCCTCCGTTGTCGCGAATCGCACGTTCTATACGAGGAAGTATATCATCGAGCAACGCGAAGATCTCGTCGACCGATGCGCCCGCCGTGATTCGTTCGAAATCGGCGATGTGCGCGAACAGAACACCGACGCGGCGCCGTTCTCCACCCGGATGGAGTCCCACGACATCGTTTCCGCGAACCGTCGTGAGAACTTCGTCGGAAACGAACCTTGCCAGACGCTCACGCTCGCGAAGTCCGGCCGTCATTCCATTGAATTCGGCCGCAAGACGTTCGAACTCGTCGCCGGTCTTCAGCCGCAGGGCCACGTCGAAACGGCCCGCGGCGACTTCCCGACCAGCAGCACCGACACTTTCGAGAGGTAACGCGAAATTCCTCGTGAGAACATACGTGACAAAAGCGACGAGGAAAAGCGCATACAGGCTCCAACCGGCGATCAGCAGGCGTTCATTCCAGACATGCTGGAAAGGAAGGACCGGCCTTACGCTGCCGACCGCGACCACGGGGAATTCGAGAAACGCGCGCACGAGCGACACGCCGCCGGCAGCTTCAGGTATTTCCTGCGTCGAGCCGGCCGGCACGGAGAGCGTCCGGCGGGCAAGATCGAGAATGCGCCGGTCGACGGCAGCCGCCCGCGGCCACACGGTCGCTGGATCGAGCGATAGTCTGTCCATGCCGGATGTCGCGAACATGGCGAAATCGACGGATGCCCCGTTCCCAACGTCCGAGAACGCTTCTCTGCGCCGTTCAAGGCTCCGAAGATACATTCCGAGGATGTCTGAACGCCTGAACATGGCATACAGCAATCCGTGCAGGCGCCCACCACGCTCTTTAGGATATTTGATCATATATTGAAATACGATGCTGTCACCGATGCCTGAAAATCTGGGATCGATTTCACGCCCATCGAGATACATCATCGAACCCACATCGATGAGGCTGAGGTTTGCGGCAATCGCGCGGCGACGTCTCGTCCACAACTTCGATCGGTGCGGCAGCTCTAGATCGGATTCCCCAAAGCACCCGCTCAGCAGAAACATGCGCATCGTCATTGCACGCACCACCTCGCCAAGCCGTTCCGCCATCATCCGCGTTTTCTCCGAAATACCGGGCCCGGCTACGAAGAACTCTTCACCTCTCTGCGTGATCATGAACACGACCGGGGCATGAGTCCGCCGCCGCAGGTGTTCCAGATACCGGGTCACCGAAGCAGGTCCGTCCTCGGTCCGGCATGACAGGCTTTCCTTCATCTGCCACAAGCGATGTTTGACGGACTCGAAATACCCCAACAACCCGTTTTCGAGCATCTCGAGGCGCTCCGCGATCATCTTTTCCTGTCTGTCGCGATCGATATCCTTCCGGTAGTCGAGGTAGGACACCATGACCCCGCTGCACGCAATGAGCGGGAGCACGGTCGCGACACCAACGGCGAATGCGATCTGCCCACGAAGCCGCAATGGCAGGAAGAACCCCCCGAGCCTGAGAAAAACGTATGCGCCGGTTCCGAAGACGATCAGATAGAAGCCCGCCAGGAGCCAGGGCTGCCATGTCCGGAACGGGTGACGGACGGTCGCCCGATCCCATTCGAGCATCAGACTGAACGGCCGGTCGCGCTGTCCAAGACACCAGTCCTGCAGGAGTTCTTTCGGAGGGGCACACTCGAGTCGCAGAGCGTCGGCCGAGCTGGTTTCCCGCGGGATCACGGCAAGCCGGGATGTGATCCTTCCATCCGGCCGCGAGAGCAGGGGGGCCAGGAGGAACCGCCTTGGGATGTCGTCGATTCGGAAAACGGCCAGATATCCCCCCAGCAGCGGAGCATCAGGCTTAGGCCCGGAAGGAAGAAAATTCGCGTAGGCGAGATACCGGCCTCCGCCTGGGCGCATGCGCACGAACGGCTGGGCCGTTCCCCAGGTCAGGCCGTCGAACGGATCGTTTCCGAACACACGCTCGAGCAGGCCGGCTCGCCTGACCTGCATCTCTCTGACCGCGGAAGAGCCGCTCCAGCGCCGTTTGAGTGTGTCCGTTTCCCCCGTATGCCGCCAGATCCGGCGTTCAAGCCAGCCTGCAACCGACAGCCAGACAGGTTGCATCGTTACGGCACGGGGAGGCGCACCATCCATCAGCGAGGGATCGATCCGAAGGCAGGGGGCGGTGCCATCCGCACCCGCCGCGAGGAGGAACACCGGCTTGCATCCGATCGTCCGGCGGCACTCCGTTTCGAACCGTTCGCTCAGTCTCGCCGGATCGAGGCCGGGATGATCGTCGGCCGCCACCAGGGTCCGGCCGCTGCCCGGATCTGGAAACCCGATCAGGCGTTCGATCCCGCACAATCCCTCCTCGAGGCGTTTCGCCGGCGTGAGCCTGGGCTGCAGCTCGCGCATGACATCCAGCATCTCGCGTCTGACCGCACGTTCGCGCCAACGTTCCTCGCCGTCGAGCCATTGATCGACCCTCACGAGCAGGAACAGGAGGGGAAAAATCAGCAGGAACAACCAGGCAGCCGCGACCGGAGCGGCCGAGGGGACGGCCGGGGCGAGCACCCTGCGGCCGGCACCTCGAGCGACACCGACAATCGTCATGGGAGGAAGAGCGGCTTCAAACCGCGAACTTCTTCAGGCGGCGGTTCACCGCGGCGAGATCGAACGCGGCGGGATCGAAATCCCCGCCGGCCCACTCGAGCATGTCTTCGAGTTCGTCCTCGTCGACATCGGGGTCGTCGAGCATGCGCAGGAAATCGGCATACCCTTCCCGTCCGCCGACACCGTCCGGCGGGGCAGACCGGGCCCCGTCGACGCAGCACGGAATCAGCTCGTCGCCGCCCCCCCGAGGCCGCTCCGACTCGAGGCGGCACACCACGCGCCAGGGTTCATCCGGCTCGTAGTCGTAGAAGAACTCGCGCCTCGGGTTCTCGAGGAGTTCGGCGAGAGTTCTGGGAGCCGGCTCGCCTGACGCCCCGGGCCATTCGCCGATTGGATGGATCCCGGCCGGCGCCGCAAAGCATGCCGGATACTCGTTTCGCCACCCCATGGCGGTCTGGAGGATCTTGTGCAAGTCAGTCAATATTATATTATTTGGTATATCAATAACCCGCCATACCGCCGGGGAGAGGCCGGTTATCTCGAGTCTGAGCCGGAATACGGTGTTTCCACCCGATTCGCTGCCGATCATGCCGTTTCTTTCTCCTTCTGCCGTTCGAGGCGGGTGACGACCGCGATCGTCACGTCATCGCCCCACCTCACCGGCTGCGTGAAATCCCGGAGCCTTTGGTGCAGGCGCGAGATCAATCCGATCGTGTCCTCCTCCGCCGACTCCTCGTTAATGATACGATGCCACCGTTCATAATCAAGCTGCTGTCCGTTCCGGTCGATGGCCTCGGGAATGCCGTCCGTATACAGCAGAAGGCGATCCCCCGGCTCGAGCGCGATGCTCATCGAGGGCCATTTTCCGCGTTGTCTCACGCCCAGCGGAAAACTTCCTTCGCGCATCAGGAATACGGCTCCCGCCCCCTTCCGGAGGGCCGCCGGATAACAGTGGCCGGCATTGGCCAACAGCATCGTTCCGTCGGGTTTCAGCAGGCCGGTGACGGCGGTCATCATCTTGAGTTTCCTCGTGGTTGAGAGCAGAACGGCGTTCATCTGCTCCAGCAGGGCCCCCGGGTCGGTCACGCCGGATCTGACGAGATTTCCGAACGCCGCCTTGGCCATCGCGACGATGCGGCCCGAACAGATGCGGCGCGAGCTGGACCGCGTCTTCGCCGCCACCGAGGGCCGCGAGCGCTGGGTCACCACGTCGCGCCGCACGCCGCCGGAGATCGAGGCGCTCATCGACAGCTACCCCTTCGATTACAAGCTGCTGTTCAGCCGCGACACCTTCAACCCCATCCC
>MWAR01000109.1 GCA_002068715.1 bacterium ADurb.Bin374 | reverse complement strand
AAGGAGCTTGTACCAATGAAAAAACTGTCCCTGTTCCTGGTCGTCCTGGCCGCGTTCTTTGTCATGAGCGTCTCCGCCGAGGCTGGAAGCTACACGAAGCAGAACCACTCGCTGTACCTCGACGGCAAGGTCCTCGTTCGCTTCGACCAGCTTCTCCTGGGCTGGACCCGCGATCAGAAGGAAATCGACCGCATCCGCTTCAAGATGACCTGTCTCAAGGGCAAAGCCATCCTGGACAACGTCGAGTACATCGACGCCGCGATCGACGGCAGGGAGGCCGTCCGCTGGGCCAAGTCCCAGTTCCCGATGAACCTCGACTTTTCCGCGAAGCTGGGCCACATGGATCGCGCCCATCGCGTCTCGATCGCGCAGACCACCGAGTTCAAGATCGCCCCGTACGATCTGAAGACCGCCAAGGTCCGCTTTCACATCCAGGCTTCGGGCCGCAGCTACAAAGTGACCTGGGTCCCGCTGACGGGCGAGGTTCACGCCATCTGGTAAGCGGTTCGGGCAACCACGACCCCGGTCGGCTTTTCGGCCGGGTTTTTTCTTTTTCCAAAACTCTCTCAGGGTCGGCTTCTGCGCTTGCTGTACCGGAGTTCGTCCACCTGCCGCCGCAGTTCGTCGAACTTCTGCTGGGCTTTCGCGACGGCGCCGATCTCGTCGTAGATACGCACCGGCTGAAACGCCGCGACGCCGAGCGCCGCCGCCAGCACCGTCATCATCAGGCTGGAAAATCCGAGAACCCATCCGCCCCAGCCGAGGAGCGAAAAAACGCTCCAGCCGACGACCCAGGCAACGATGCAGGCGATGGCCACGAAAGCGAGGGTACAGAGAACCCGCACCGGCAGAGGTCCCTGAAACTCTTCGCGTTCCAGGTCGAGCCTGCGCCGCAGGATATCTTCGATCACCGGGTCGGGGTGACGGCCGCTCTGGAGTCTGAGAACGACGGCGCGACGCCAGTCGAACGACTCGAGACGCAGAAGGTCCTGGTCGGGGGCAGGCTCGGCAGGAGAAGGCGTATCGACCTTGTCGGCCGGCGTGGCGCTTCCCTGCGGCGACGCCGGAGCAGCCGGTGTTTCAGGCGGCGGGACAGGCTTGGAATCAGCTTGCGGTGCGACGTCGGGACACATGATGATCGGCCTCCGGGTTCACTATACCACAAGGATCTGCGTATTTGCCCCGAAGGGCGGAGGAGCGTACAATGAGAGTATCGAAACGGAGGCGCTCAGTCATGCCCGATTCACACTCCATTTCCGTTCGCGCGGCCAGAGCGACGGCGTTCCTGCTGGTTTCCATCCTGCTTCTGGCGTGCGACTCTCCTGCCGGGGCCTGGTCGTATCACACGCACCGGAAGATCGTCTCCGACGCCCTTTCTTTCCTGCCGACGAGTTTCCAGGAGCGATTCCGCCCCTACAAGGACCTGATGATGCAGGGCTCGACCGATCCCGACATGGTCATCAAGGATTTCATGAACCACGTGTATCACGTCAACAGCCGGTCGGGACACGACTCGGCCGAGCGCATCGGCGGCCTCTTCCGCCAGGCCGCGCAGCAGCTCAAAGAGCGGGGGCCGGGCCCGGAAGCGGCCTACACGATGGGCCTCATCGCCCATTACGTCGCCGACATCAACCAGCCCCTGCACACGGCCGGAAGCGAAGCGGACTTCGCCGAGAGCGACTACCACTCCCGGTTCGAAAAGGATGTTCAGAGCCGGATGACGCACATCCCCGTTCCCGTTCCGACCGGCTATGAGCCGGTGACAGACCCCGAACAGCGCGTCGTCGAGATGGCGAGATCAGCTTCGCCGACGTACGGTCGCATCGGAACGGCCTATCGCGGCGGCAACGGCGTCTTCGATCTCGACGAGGTCGTCAACACGCAGTATGCGGCGGCCGTGAAGCAGGTCGCCGATTTCTGGCTCGGCATCACGAACCTCGGCGGTCTGCCGATTCCGCCGATTCCGCCGGCCGCCGTCGAAGCCATTCAGGCCGCCTCGACGGCACGGGATCTTCCGCCGTTTCAATTGAGCCGAACGGAAGGGTTTCCGGCATCGAAAAACCCGCTTATCGACATCAACACGGCGACACTCGACCAGCTCATGAGCATTCCCGGCATCGGCGAAAAACGGGCACAGGCCATCCTCGCCGCCCGCAGGGCCAAGCCGTTCAGATCGATCATCGACCTTGCGAACGTCACCTACCCCGCGAGCGGGAAGAAAGCCTTCAGCGTCGGCCTGATCGACAGGCTGTCCGGACAACTGACGGCAAAATAGACCGAAACCTTATTTCGCCTGTTTCACGGCCGCGAGGGCGGCGTCGAAGTTCGGCGACTGCGTGATCTCCTTCACCAGCTCGGCATACACGACGGTGCCGGTCGAGTCGACGACGAAGACGGCCCGGGCAAGCAACCGCAGTTCCTTGATGTGCAGGCCGCAGGCATCGGCGAACTCCATCGTCCGGTGGTCCGAAAGGGTCTTGACCCGGTCGATGCCGGCGCCGCCGCACCAGCGGGCCTGGGCGAACGGCAGATCGGCGGAAACGGCATAAACGGTCACGTTAGCGAGCTTCGCCGCTTCCTGGTTGAAGCGCCGCACCTGGGCATCGCAGACAGGCGTGTCGAGAGACGGCACGGTGGTGAACACGCGAACGCCCTTCGTGTCGGCGAGCGTCACCGGCTTGAGATCGACGCCGGCAAGCGTGAACTCGGGCAGTCTGCTTCCCTTTGCGAGCGTCTTCCCGATGAGCGTGAGGGAATTTCCCTGAAACGTAACGGCACCAGGCTGTTCAACCATAGCGAATCACTCCTCTTCATGAATGTTCCGGCGCTTAGGCACGGGATTCTTTCGAGCATCCGGGGGCGTTGACAGGCGCGCCGGATCACCCTATCATAGCATGCATGAGCGACATGAACATAGAGAGTGTCACCCAGGGTGAGATCACAATCCTCAGGACGCAGGGCTACCTCGACGACGTCAACGGCAAACAGCTGAAGACCATCTGCGAAAAGCTGATCGAGAGCGGCAGAAACAGGTTCGTCTTCAACCTCGCCGGCACGCCCGCGATCAACTCGACCGGGTTGTCGATGGTGCTCGACATCGCCGTGAAGGTCATCGATTACAACGACGGGAAGATCGCGATCACCGGCCTGACGAAGCTGACCCGCACCGCCCTCCAGATGACCGGCATCCTGACCCTCTGCGACGCGTTCGAAACCGAGCAGGAAGCGGTCGCGGAGATTTCGAAGTGAAAACAGGCCGGTCCTTCGCGGCACGGTTTTTCCTTCTCGCCTGGTCGGCATATGCCGTCGGCGCGATTTTCCCATATATTATGTCAGTCAATATATATTCACCTTCCGTAAACGGGTCCATCCTGTATGCCCAGGACCAAAGCGGCAGCGACGCCGACACCGCGCCCGCCGAACCGAAGATCGATCCGGCCGACAAGATGTATGGCGAGGCCCACATGAAGCTTGCGAGGCGCAATTTCAAGCTGGGCAACGTCGACCGGGCCAGGGAAGAACTCGACCTGGTCATCGAGCGCATTTCAACGCATGCCGAAGCCCGTTTCATGCGCGCTGTAGTCGCGGCCAAGGCGAAGGATTTCCTGACCGCCTGGCGGCATATTTCGATCGCCGAGCAGTCGGCCCCGAACCACCCCCGCATCAAGGAATTCATCGCCAGGCTCGAGAAGGCGATGCCGCGGCCCAGCGTCATTCCAGACGAGGTCGCGGCGAGGACGGCCCCCGTTCACGCGTCGGAACTTCTCGGCGATGCCCTCGAAGCGCTGTTCGCGAACAAGAAAGCCAGCGGCGGCATCTCCTCCCTAGGCTGCACGGGAATCGAGGAAACCGGCGGGAAGATCGTTGCCAAGCTGGTCTTCGAGGGCAACACCTCCCTCGACGAGAACTCGATCAAGGAAGCGCTGAAAGAGGCACTGAAAGCCGAGATCGTCGATTCGAAGCCGGCGAGCGCCGGTGCGACGCTCGAAATCGCCGTCGAGGTCCCCGGCCTGCCGCTGCTGAACCCGTCCGCGAAGTCCGTTTCGAACCTTGGCGAACTGCTCAAGACGGCATCCGAGGAGACCGACGTCGCCCTCAAGAACAGTTCCGAAAGCGAACCGGACGCGAATCAGCGCATCACCGGCACCTACACGATCGTCGCGGCCGGGCTGCGCAGCGTCAACGATTTCATGCGCAAGCTCTCGGCAGACGCCGTCGACGGTCGTATCGTCCACCTCGCCAACACGACGATGAACGAACAGAACGTCTGGAAGGGCGAAGTCAGCTTCCGATTCCTTGCTCCCTGAGACGAGCACTTTTCTCTTCAGAAAGCTCCGCCCTCAGCCGATACGTGTGTCTGATCCTGCATGCCTATCGCCCCGCCTTCTTCTCAACAGCCTCAGAGAACCGCTGCCGGTCGTCGTT
>MWAR01000108.1 GCA_002068715.1 bacterium ADurb.Bin374 | reverse complement strand
GCCGCCGTACCGGCGGATGTTCGCGCAGAGCAGATAGGCGCCGGTGCGCCAGTCCGTGCCGTCGACCCGCACGCGGAGGGCAGGAGGCCTGTAGAATGGGTAGCGCAGGGCTGTTTCGAGATGAAACGCATACTGGCCGAGCAGGCGCTTTGAACGGGCCGGAACGTGGCCGGCGACGTGGGCGTCGAACCCGAACCCGGCTGACATGAGAAACCGCCTGCCGTTCATCCGACCCGTGTCGAGTCGCTGCACCGTGCCTGTCAGGAGCAGTTTGGCCGCTTCCCGGAGGTTGAGCGGAATGCCGAGCTCCTTCGCGACGACATTTGCCGTGCCGGCCGGCAGAAGCCCGATCACGCCTTCGGCGGGAAACTCAGCGATCGCTTCGAACAGCGTCCCGTCGCCGCCGCAGACGGCGACGAGCGTATCAGGATCGCTTCCGTGACGGCGCGCTAGTTCGGTCGCGTGGCCGGGTCGTTCGGTCCAGACGAGTTCGGTGGGGAGATGAGCCGAGAGCAGGTCGACGGCCGCCCGCACCCCGGCCTGATCCCGTCCCCGGGCTCCCGGATTCGCAATCAGGACGACGTTGCGAAGGCTCATGAAATCTCGACGGCGTGAGGATCTTCCAGGTCGCCTGCGATGACGCAGGGCCTGGCGACGGGATCATGGTTGAAGACCACGGTGGTCTTCGTGTTCAGCACCTGGTCGATGAACCGCTGACGCGCCCGGAGGCTTTCCATCGGCCGGATGTCGAACGCCGACTGCCAGGTCGCGCCGAGATGACAGGATGTCGGACAGAGGTCCGCGGGCCATGCGAACTTCTGTTCTTCGCTCTGGAGAAACACCATCTGATGATGGGCCGTGTGGCCTCCCGTGACTTTCAGCAGAACGCCTGGCAGAATCTCGATGTCGCCGCTGACCAGCTCGAGACGGCCTGTTTCCTGCAAAGGGATCACCGCATGCGGAACGTAGGATACGCGCGTCCGTTCATTCGGCCTGCATGCGTCGTTCCATTCGCCGAGCTGAACGATATGGCGGGCCTGGGGAAAGACGGGCACGCACTCGCGGCGATCATCGGTGAACCGCGTTGCGCCGCCGACATGATCGACATGAAGGTGCGTGAGGACGAGATGCGTGACGTCGGACGTGGTGATCCCGAACGGTGCCAGGCGCTCTTCCCAGGACGCCAGCCGGGTGATGTCGCCGTATTCGCGCTGTCTGAGCGTGAGCTTGTCGCCGATGCCCGCATCGACGAGAAGGACGAAATCCTTGCCACGTACAAGAAGCTGGTGCAGACCGAGGGTGACCCGATTCTGCGCATCGGGGGGCATACGTTTTTCCCAGAGAGGTTTAGGGATCACGCCGAATATGGCCCCGCCGTCGAGCTTCCGCGTACCTTCCGTCAGAATCGCAATGTCAAAATCGCCCAGATGCATGCAAGCCTCCCGTCAATCGCTGCCTGATTCTTCTTCGATCCGGAATGAGACGTTGAGAGGGCCGATCGCGTAAGTGTCTTCCTTGACGACGGCGATCAGATTCAGCCGGCGGCCGAGACTGCGAATCTGGTTCACCATGTCGAAGAACGAGAGCATCGATTCGGAGGAGAGATTGCCGAACCGCCCGGTGAGCGGATTGTCGATCATTCCCGCCCGGACGACCTCGTGGTTGATCTCGTCCATGAAGTCCTGGATGGTTCTCGCTATTTCCGTGCGGTCGCGCGAGCCGTCCACCTCGAGCGACGCGATCTCCTGGCCGGCCTTGAAGATGAGGCTGTTGGGCCGGACGATGAACTTGACCTTGCCCAGCGACTCGCCGACGGCGATGTTTTCGTCCGCGACCGCGCCCACGACGATGTCCGCCGGGGATGTGGCGATCAGGTCTGCCATCTTGTCGATCTGGGCGTCGTTGTCCGCGAAAAAGGAGGAACCGTCCTTCACGATGAGGCCGCGCGAGCGGGCCTTGTCGGACAGTTCGCGAACGAACGACCCCAGGTCCGTGCGCACGTCGGAGGCGAGGCGGCCGCTGGGGAAGACGCGGGCGAAGATCGGCTCGTTCTTCCGGAAGACCACGATCTCCTGCTCCTTCGAGCGCATTCTCGTCTGGAGTTCCTGTATTTCGTCCGTGAGCCGCGTCCGCTCGGCTTTGAGTGTCTCAACGTCCTTCGTCAGCTCCTGGACCGAAAACAGGGCGATCTTGACGCTGTCCGACATGATCGCAGCGACGGTCAGGGTGAGCAGGGTGATGGACATGCCGGTGCCGACCGCGACGACGAGCGCCGTCACGCGCGGGCGAAGGCCGAAGACGCTGAGGCGCCGCTTCCCGACCAGCGTTCCCAGGTAGTCGCCGATGTAGGCGATGACGCCGCTCACGACGAGGAGAACGAGGGTGTAGATCACGACTGGGGCCGTTCTTTCTCTATCTGGTCGAGCTGGAACCGTTCGCCCAGATAGAATTTGCGCGCCGTCTCGTCGTTCGCGACGTACGAAGCGGTGCCCGAGACGAGGATCCGGCCGAGATTCATGATGTAGGCGCGGTCGACGATCGCGAGCGTCTCGCGCACGTTGTGGTCGGTGATCAGCAGGCCAAGCCCCTTGCGCTGGAGCTGGAGGACGATCGACTGGATGTCCTGGACGGCGATCGGGTCGACGCCGGCGAACGGTTCGTCGAGGAGGATGAAGCTAGGTTCGGCCGCGAGCGCGCGCGCGATCTCGACGCGCCGGCGTTCGCCTCCGGAGAGGGCGTATCCAATACTGTCAACTATTTTATGTATGTGGAGTTCCTGGATCAGGTAGTCGAACCGTCGCTGACGCTCTTCCTGCGGGATGTCGATGTTCTCGAGGATGAGCCAGATGTTCTGGCGGACGGTCAGCTTGCGGAAGACGGAGGCTTCCTGCGGCAGATACCCGATGCCGCGGCGCGCTCGCCTGTACATGGGCATCTGGGAAATATCGCGGTTGTTATATTGAATGACGCCGGCATCCGGCTTGACCAGTCCCGTCACCATGTAGAACGAGGTCGTCTTGCCGGCGCCGTTCGGGCCGAGCAGACCCACGATCTCGCCCTTGCGGATGTAGAACGAGACGTCGTCAACGACTTTGCGGCCGCCGTAGGACTTGCAGATGTTGCAGGCGCGGATCTCGTCACGACCGTCGGGGGCAGGGGAGCCCTCTGGAGTGCGGCTTTCCGTCTGCTGGTCCGCCGTCGCGGAAGAACCCGCCGAAGCCTGTGAACCGGCGGCGGGATCGGTGTCGTGCACCGTAGGATGCGTCTGGGTTTGTTTCATGACGGGTTCACTCGGGGCTCTCTCCGCCGGTGTCGCCGCCGACTGGAGTGTAGTCGCCCGGGGGAAGATCCTCGGGCGGAGAAAGCTGGGTGGCTGATTCATCGGCGGAATCGGGACCGGCTTCGACGATGGCCGCCTCTTCGCCGGCTTCCCCCGTGGTTTCCGGTTCCTCGGCTGGTTCCGCGGTTCCGGAGGCCGTTCCGGTTTCGTCACGGGCTTTCTTCTTCTTTTTGCGCTCCTTGCGTTTGCCCTTCTCGTCGTCGGGGCCGCGCTGGCCCTTCGGATACACGGTGGCATGCACCTCGCCGACGGCGATCGTGCGGTCTTCGTTCGGGTAGTAGATGATCTTGCTCGCGTACAGTTCCGAGACCTGTTCCTCGGCGCCCGCCGATTCCTTGGACGTCTGCCAGGCGTGGGCGTGGCCGACGATGATCATGCGGTTCTCGCGGTCGAGGTATATCGCCTTGTCGCCGGTGGCCTTGAGGGTTTTCGTCTTGATCACCACGTCGGTTCGGGCGATCGCCTTGTCTTCGGACGAAAACAGTTCGAGGGTGTCGCAGACCAGGTCGGACGTCGGATCCTTCTCGTTTTCCTTCGCCTCTTCGGGGGTTTCGCCTTCGCGAAAGGGAATCTCGATCACGTGCACGTTGCCCTTGGCGAGGAAACGGTTTTCCTTGTTGAACGCTTCGACCTCGTTGCAGGTCAGGAGCACGCGGGATTTCTTCTTCGTCATAACGCCCGTCTCGTCGCGGGACTCGCGTTCGACGATGCGCTCGAGCTTCGGGTTGCCCTTCGCGAGCATCCGGTCTTCCTTGACATAGGCTTCGAGGTAATCCGAGGTCAGGGTCGAGCCGGGCTGGGTGACGACCACGTTGTCGATGGCCTTCACCAGCTCGAGCGTACGGTCGTAGATGCCCCGGTCGGCCGTGAGGGTCGAGTCGGCGCGGGTGGCCTTGATGCCGCCCTTGGCGACGTAGATGTTGTTCTCGAACGTCATCAGCCGGCTTGTGATCTCCATATCACCCGCCATGATCGAGGTGAGGGCGGAGGCGACGGCGGCGCAGGCCGCGACGGCGATGAGCGCGAGAACGAGCGGATGGCGGATGCGTGAACGGTTCATGGCGTGTCGGCTCCGGGGGCGGCAATCTCGGAAAGCGAGGCGGAAGCGAGCGGTTCGGGCGTTTTATTTCTTGTTGCCCCGGCTGGCCGCCGGTTCTCTGGTGCGGATCGTTCGGACAACGCTTTGGAACCTCGGAAAAAACAGCTCTTCAACAGCGAATAGGCCGGCGTAATGGATTCCAGGAGCGATTGGATGGATCCGGTGTCCGGCAGAGCTGGAGGAGGTGCGATGGACAGCGCTGTCGGCGGAATGCGCGCCACGGCCGAAGCGACGGCTTTCATGGTTGCCGAAGCAGTCTGGGAGGCCGTTTCCCAGATTCTGATGACCACGTCACGGGCCAGGGAGCCTTCTTTCGTCTTCGGGTTGTAACGCAGTTCGCGGCCTGTCACGATCATGTCGTCCTTCCAGAGGATGACCGGCATCGACGTGAACATCTCGTTGCGCGAGAAGAAATATCGCATCTCTTCGCCGCGAAAACGCTCCCGGGTCGACGTGTGCAGTCGCACGTCGCCCCAGATTCGCGCTTCGAACGGGGTTTTGAGGCCCCATGAAGCGACGAGTTCGCCCGTTCGCGTCGCGATCTTCCGGTCGAAAAAATATGCGTGGATGTTGGTGGCGGTCATATTGCTCTGTGAGTCATCCATATCTACCACATCTGCATACAAGGTGGCATTCTCGAATCCGGCTTCGAGTTCGTCGAATTTGACGTTCGTGAGACGCATCTTCTGGCGCGCATACTGGCTCTGGGCATCTTTTTCGAGGTCTTCCCCCCAGAAAATGATTCCGAGAAAGCCGGCAAAAACGAGGCCCCAGAACCAGAACGTCATGTAAAACGGCTGTTTCATGCCCTGCGCCCCAGGTCCGCGTGCTCGTACCGTTCGTGGAACCAGACCCAGAGATCGGGTCTCCGCCTGAAGGCGGCTTCATATCTGGCCACGTAGGCCGCGATGCGGTCGGGCATGGGGGCTTCCGTCGGATACTCGACGGGTGGTTCGAACCGGATGTGGTGGCGGCCGGCGGCGTCACGCTCGATGAACACCGGAATGATCGGTGCGCCCGATCGCTGCGACAGCAGGATGGGGGTCGGGTAGAACGATGCCTCGCGACCGAAAAACGTGGTGAGGTAGCCGCGCTCGCGGGCGTTGAGGTCGGCGAGCACGCCGATGATGCCGTTCTTACGAAGCGTGCGGAGGGAAGCGGCGAGGTTGTGGTCCATCAGGATCCTGACGCCGCGGTTTTCGCGAAAGCCGTTCATGAACTCGGTCATACGATTGACGGCCTGGGGCCGGGCGATCGCGTAGATCGGATAGCCGAGCCTGGCCATGGTGTAGCCGATCAGCTCCCAGCTGCCGAAATGGCTGGCGAGCAGGACGATGCCTTTGCCCTTCGAAAGGGCGGCGTCGAGGTGCTCCCGGCCGGTGACGGTGATGAACGAGGGGTCTGCCTCGAGGAGTTTTTCGTAGAAGAAAATTTCGAGCAGGCTCAATGCCTGATTTTTTTCTATACCTTCAAGAACAGAATCGCGGCGGTCCGCGAA
>MWAR01000107.1 GCA_002068715.1 bacterium ADurb.Bin374 | reverse complement strand
GGGGCCGGGTATGTGAAGATCAATCTGAATCCGCACGAATGGCGACACCCGGAAGACCCGGTCCGGTTCCTCGATGACACGGCGCCGGCGATCCTGACGGGGGATCCAGTCGCATTCGCCGCGCTCGCCGAGCTGCCGCTTCGCCACAGGCCACGGGCACTCGTTTCCTCGGCCATGGCTCTTCTGCCCGGCCTGAAAACGATGCTGGAAACGCGCTTCGGGTGCCCGGTCTTCGACGTGTATTCCCTCACCGAATCGCGGTTCGTCGCGTTCGCAGGGCAGCACGGCCACGAAATCCTGCCGCACGACCTGTATGTCGAGATTCTCGACGAATGGGGCAGGGCCTGCCCCCCCGGCGAGCGGGGGGAGATCGTTCTCACGTGCGGCCGGAACCCCTTCCTGCCTCTGCTCCGATACCGGACCGGCGACACGGCCGCGTTGGCCTGGGTCGGGGGAAAACCAGTTCTCCAGGGACTCGAAGGGCGCACGCCGGTACTGTTTCTCACGAGCGACGGCAAGGTGGTGAATTCGATCGACGTGACACAGGCCCTGGGACATCTGCCGCTTTCGCAGTTCACTCTTAGCCAGGAAACGGATGGAACTCTTGCGCTCCGGTTTTTTGGGGCGGAAGGCGTGGAAGAGGGTATGCGCCAGGCACTGGAGCACCTGTTCGGCCTTGATATAAAAATAGATATTGATATATTAGATGCGCCGTTCACCGGGGGCGGGAAGGCCGTGACCTACTCGAGCGCCCGTTCCCCCGAAACACTCTTGAAAAGGCCGTGGAACTGGCGGCCGGCGGATGGAGGATGACGGTTTCATGAGCCTGAAAGACACGTTTGCATCGATTGCCTCGGTGTTCGGAAAGGTGTCGGCGTCCCCGACCCACCTGTCCCGTAAGGCACGGCGGAAGAGCGGTTTCGACGTCGCCGACCTGTATGAGGGACCCGTCGACGTCCGCAGGACCGGCGGGGTTGCGGGGGAGGGCGAGTCCGGACCGGCCCTCGATGAAAAACTGCGCCAGGCGTATTTCTGGATCACCAACCACGCGATCATCAGCCCGTTCTACGACATCGAGTTCAACGACGAGCCGCCCCAGGGGTTCACCCTCGGAGACTGCAAGAGCCGGCTGAACCTGCCGACCGACCAGAGCTACTCGAGCTTCGTCCTCCTGCCGCTCCTGACGCTCGTCCTGCGGCGCCGCTGCCTTCTAGTGGGCGGACCGGGGCGCGGAAAAACCGCCAGCGCCATCCTCATGGGCGTCATGGCTGGACATACATTGAAGGATATCAAACGCGCCATCCAGCACGGCCAGCCGCAGATGACGATCGCCGACCTGCTCGGGAACCCGCTTCCCTCGTCGCTCGTCAACGCGCAGACGATGGATGACGTGAAGATCTCGTGGCGAAAGTGGCTAGGAATGCGCGTGAAGATCATCGATGAATACAACCGCATTCCGACGAGGACACAGTCGGCCCTGCTGACGGTGCTTGCCGATGATTACGCGGAATTATATGACCAAATATACGAGTGCCCGCCGTCGGCCTGGTATCTCACGGCGAACGACGACGCTGGTGGCGGCACCTATCAGGTCATCGAGGCCCTGCGCGACCGCATCGATGTCGTGGTGAAGGCGCTGCATTTCAACACGCGGTTCCTGCGCGATCTGCTGATCCGTATCGAGGAAGAGATCAGGCCGGAAGAGGTCGTCCCGGCCGGGCTCGTTTTTTCCGGCGAGCAGATCGACCGTGCCCATCGCGAGATTCTCGCCGTCGGGATCCCGCCGTCGCTCCTGCGGCGCATAGAGTTTTTCACCTCGCATTTCGAATTCTGCGACGTCGCCGCTGACCAGATCGAGTACAAGACCAAGGATACCGCGAAGCTCGGCGGGATCGACTGGCAGACGGTGACGGGGCAGGACACCGGCAAGGACCGGATCCGCGATCTCGGCAGCCAGACGCGCAACGGTCTCTCGGTACGCGCTATGATGACGGTTCTGGCGTATGCCAAGGCCCTGGCCTGGTTCCGCGGCTTCGAGGAAGTCGGGTTCGAGGATGTCCGCCAGATCATGCCGTTCGTCCTTCACGACAAGCTCGTCCAGGACCCCGACTCGCCGTTCTTCGAGCAGGCTGGCCACACGAGCTTCCGCATCGACCGCATCGGCTGGATCCGGAAGCTGTTCGATCTCTCCTGCCAGGAGTTCGACCGGCTCGGCCTCGAAAAGGAAGACCCCGTTGCCGACCTGCTCGTTGAAATCGGGAAAGGTCTCGACGGCGTCGGGGAAGCCGAGGTCAGAAAGCGGCTCGCCACGATCGAACGGCATATCGCGGAGGTCGCGAAAGGGCGCAAGATGTACGGGCACCTGTTCGATGACGTGCTCGCCCTGAAATACATGCACCAGCGCTACACCAATTATCTCAAGTGGCTGTCCTGGAAGGGCGGTGCATGATCGAAGGAGGCCGTGAAAACATCGCCGGTTTCGCCCGCGGAGAGGGCCTGATTTCAGGACCGCTGGCGGAAGCGCTCCGGCGCGGGCGCGAACGGTTCAATACCGCTTTTTTCGTCGCCCGGCAGTCCTCGCCCAGCCTCGACGAAGCGGTCTTCGCGCAGTATCTCCGCATGCTGGCGCCGGCGGCGGAGGCAATCTCGCCCCATGGTCCGGAACGGTTCGATGCCGCCGTGGCAGTCTTCTACGACCTCCTCCTCGACCTGCTCGCCAAGGGCATCCTGAACGATGCCGCGAGATCGGACCTGCTCGGGCGCGTCATCACGGAACTTTTTCCTCCGCTCCACGCATTTCTCGCCGAGGCTCCGCACGATACGGCCGGGAAACTGGTGAACGCGGCTCTCCAGCTTGCTGCAACGGCCGGCGCGCGGCCGAGAGAATGGATGGATCTCCTGATCCGTGTTGTCCCGATGGTTTCGGGGCACGGAGAATTGTTCGATGCCGGGCGTGTCCTCGCATGGCGATGCGGTATGGCACAGCTGCGGACGGCAGCACTGCGCGCGGCGGAACGGTTGAGCGAGCCGGTGCTGTTTTCTGTACTCGACGTTACATCGGCAATGAAGGGCGGTCGTGTCTCTTCAGCGGAACTTCTCCGGGCGCTCACCGCCGATCCCTGGTTGCATACGGCCGAAGCAATCGAGGGAGCGGCCGGTCGGCCGAAGGCGCTTCGGCTCGTCGCGGACGCCGGGGGATTCCGCGGCTTCGGCGGCCCGTTCCTGGCGCCGCCCCGCGCCCGTGTCGTCGACGGGGCTCTCGTTTTGTCCGATGCCAGCCAGGCGTGGAAGATGCATGTCGACGTTTTCGGCGTCGTATTCTCAAAAGTATCCAACGATATATATGAGGACGGAAGCCGTTGCGGAACCTTGAAACAGGCCCTGCGGGACGAGACCCACGATGTCACGGTTGCCGGGGAGGGAACGATTGCGTGGAAGGGCCTGAAAACTCGGTGCGACCGGCTCGCGTATCCGACGGGCGTCGTCTGCGATGGGACGACGGCTGTCGTCACCCTCAGACATTCGCATCGCGTTCTCCTCTTTGCCCGGACAGCCGGTCTCCCGGACGGTGTCAGGAGGATAGGATGAGCGGGAACGAGGAACGGCTCCGGGTCTGGCGTGCCTGCTGGCCGGCAGCGCTCGATATCTGGAGCCGGCACACGAAACTCCGCGAGCCCCGTTGGTGTGTGACCACTGACGACGCGGCCGACGAAGGTCTTCGTGCCACTGATTCAGGAGCGATGATCCGTCTGAACGACCAGACGGTGGTCATCAGTTTTCCGAATCTGGTCCGGGCTGGTCTCGACCGGTTTCCGCTCCAGATTCTCGCACACGAGATCGGTCACCATGTCTACTGCCCCGGCGATCTTTCCGACCAGGCCCGGCTTCTCGCGCGGATCCGGCATGCCCTGCCGAAGTTCGAGCGCCACGCGGGCCTCGTCGCGAACCTGTATGCGGACCTTCTCATCAACAACCGGCTCCAGCGCTCCGGCGGCATGGATTTCGCCGGGTTGTTCCGGGCGCTGCGAAACGACGGAAAGACCGATGCCGTCTGGACATTATATATGAATATATATGAAATGCTCTGGGGCCTCCCGTCCGGGACGCTTTCCACGGGGGAACTGACTCCGAGACTCAGGGCCGACGCGGATCTCGGGGCAAGATTGGCGCGGGTCTACAGTCGCGATTGGCTCCAGGGCGCGGGACGGTTCGCATCCCTCCTGTATCCGCATGTCGCGCAGGCATCCGAGCAGAACGCCGCCGAATGGATCCGGAACCTGCGGGACCTCGAGAAAGCCTGCGCCGGCGCCGACACGGTGCCGGAAGGCCTCATCGAGATCGATGCCGGAGAAGCCGAAGGAGCCATTCACCCGTCCCTCGACCCCGAGCTGAACGGGCTCGAAGGCGAGGGCGACGGGAAAAACGGCGGAGAAAGCGACGCAGAGAGCGACGAGGAGGGCGGCCCGGAAAAGACGCCGGCCAACAGGGACGGGAGAGCCAAAGGCTCTCAGCCGGACGGGGCAGGGCAGTTCCGCGAGCCCTATCAGTATGGCGAACTGCTTCGCGAGCTTGGGATCGGTCTGTCGCCGGCCGAACTTGCGATCGCCTACTACCGGGAACGGGCGAGGCCCCATCTGGCGCGCTTTCCCCGGCGGCGGGCGCCCGAGGCGACGGAGGAGCAGATCGAAGGTCTGGATACGTGGGATATCGGATCGCCGGTCGATGAGATGGACCTGTTCGAGACGGCGGCCATGTCGCCCGTGATCATCCCCGGCGTCACGACCGTCAGGCGGCTGGTCGGCATCGTGCCCGGAAAGGAACCCGAAACCCTGCCGGTCGACCTCGACCTGTATGTCGACTGCTCGGGGTCGATGCCGGATCCGAGATATACGACCTCCTATACGGCACTGGCCGGCGCCATCATCATACTCTCGGCACTCCGTGCCGGATCGCGGGTGAAGGCGACGCTCTGGAGCGGCAAGAACCAGGTGCTGACGACGCACGAGTTCGTCCGGGACGAACGGGCCCTCCTCGGCATCCTGACCGGCTACCTCGGCGGCGGCACCTGCTTCCCGATCCATCTGCTCCGCGAGACGTTCGCCGGCAGAACCCCGAAGGACCGGCCCGTTCACGTGATGGTGATCTCGGACGACGGCGTCGACACGATGTTCCAGGATGACGAAAAGGGCGTCAGCGGCTGGAAAACGGCCCGCACGGCTCTCGAACGTGGCCGGGCCGGCGGTACGCTCGCCCTAAACCTCTACGGGAACCCGGATCAGTATCCCTGGTCCGCCCCGGCGAAAGATATTGGATGGGATATATCGGTCGTGAGAACGCTCGAGGAACTCGTTGATTTCGCCCGCGAGTTCAGTCGCAGACAGTATGAAAGGACGATCGCATGACGATTCGCGAAGGGCCCTCGCTGGAACTGCTTCTGCACCGGCTGGCCGAGACGCCGGACTGGTTTCTCCGGCAACCGGCGACGGATGTCGGATCGGCAGACGGCGTCGATCTGGCGGCCGTTCTCCGCGATCTTCTCCTGGACCTCGGGTGTGAAGCGCCGGATGCACCAGCTCTCCAACTGATGAAACAGGTCGGCGGCCAGACCGAGCGCGGCCGGATCGCCCTGATTCTTGCCTGGCTCCTTCACGACGGATATTTCCTGGAACGGCGGGGGACATTCACTGAAGGTGCCCTCGCCGCGTTTCGCGAGATTCCCGGCAGGTTCGCCGGCGTGGTCCGGGCGGATCGGTTCGTCACCGAGCCGGACCGCCGGGAGGAACTTGCGCGCCTTTCCCTGAAGCATCTCGGACTTCGTCCGGCCGGCGAGACCGATGTACAGGCCGCGGACCGGCTCGTTTCCCTCGACAGCGTCGAGCGGGCGAACATCGTCCGGGAATCGAGAGCGGCGGAAAAGCGTGCCCGGGAAGTCCGTGAGGCGATGGCCCGAAAAGCCGCCGAAGAGGCCGCGGCCACGTACGGCCGCGAGTGATGAGGTCGGCAGAAACGATGCTTGACCTGAGCCCCTGGGATCGATACACTCACGGATATAACGTGAAGACGGAGACGATATGGCTGACATGAACGGCAAGCTTCCGATCGAAGCCGTGGGACTGTCGATTTCGCGCTGCATTCTGGTGCTGGCCGAAGGACGTATTCCTGCCGGCGTGGTCCGGAAAATCATCGGTGGCACCCTGTTCGACAACCTCGACAACATGTGGCAGGAATACAGCCAGAAATACTGGTCGAGCTGCACGCTTCGTGCCCGAACGGTCTTTTATCAGTTCGTCGAGAAGAACGGTATCGACCAGCCTCGCCTCAGGGGCGAAGAGCCGCCCGATTCCGCGGCGGGAATCTGGATGGTAGGCGGCAGACGATACGAAACGGCCGCGCTGAAAGAACTTCTCGATATTTCCGACACGTTTCTGAAGATGCCCGCTCCCAGTCGCGACAGCCTGCTCGGCATGTTGCCACCGGATGCGATCACGGCGCTCCAGGACTCGATCCTCAAGGGCAATTTGAAACCGCTGATGCCGGACTTCGTTGCCAGGGCCGCAGGCAAGTCCAAAGAGGAGACCACCGCTCTGATCGTCGGCCGCATACGCGAGTTTCTCTCGATGGCGCCGAATTTCCAGCCCCCCGACCTCTACCCGGAGCTCCTGCAGGTCCTGCTCCCCTATATCCGGATGAGAACGGTCGAAAAGTCGGTGGTGTCGACGAAGACCGAGCGGCCGGTCCAGTTTTCCCAGATTCGAAAGGCTGTCAGGCTTCCCGAATCGGAGAAATGAAATAATCCGATAAACAGAATATCGTAACGGGACCGGAGCCTGAACAGAACGAAGGCCCGGAGAGGATGTGAGAGTATGCGTGAAGCGCACGAAGAGATGATGCGCGACCTGGTGAGCTACGGCATTCGCGACGAGCGCGTGCTCGATGCGATGCGGCGCGTTCCTCGCCATGCCTATATTCCCGAGATCATGAGGCGGGGCGGCGAATACGGCGATCACCCCGTACCTATCGGGTATGGCCAGACAATCTCACAACCATATATCGTTGCCTATATGACGGAGATGCTTGACTTGCGGGAGGGAGAAAAAGTCCTCGAGATCGGCACAGGGTCGGGATACCAGTCGGCCATACTCTCGGAACTCGGAGCGCGGGTGTACAGCCTCGAGGTTGTTCCCGAACTTGCCGAGCATGCGCGGACGGTGCTCGAGGCGAGTGGATACGATGTGAAGATCAGGGTTGGCGACGGGTATGAGGGCTGGCCTGAAGAAGCCCCCTTCGATGCGATCGTCGGTACGTGCGCCGCAGGCGAGATTCCCCCAAAGCTGGTCGGACAGCTGCGTGAAAACGGAAGACTGTTCATGCCGATCGGCGAGCCCGATTTCCAGAGGCTCGTCCTGGTTCGTCGCACGAGGGATGGAATGATCCGGTTCGACGATCTGCCGGTTCGTTTCGTTCCCATGATTCATCCTCGACAACGACAATGACAGCCGAAAGCGGTATGGGTGGGCGGTTCCGTCGCTGTTTGGAGAGGAGGGAACACGGATGGAAACGATGAGTGTCACCTGGGGATACCTGTTTTTGATTCTCGCGCTTCAGGCTCTTCGAAGGCGATCCGTTGCCGTGCTGCCTCATGCGGCTGTTTCGGCGG
>MWAR01000106.1 GCA_002068715.1 bacterium ADurb.Bin374 | reverse complement strand
CCAGGACGGCTAAAAATGTCAAAACGGGCGCCCCCCGAGGAGGAGCGCCCGCATGTCCCATCGGTGTATCAGAGACCGGCAGCCTTGCGGATCGCATCGACCTTGTCGAGCTTTTCCCAGGGCAGGTTCAGGTCGGAGCGACCGAAGTGGCCGTAGGCGGCGGTCTGTTTGAAGATCGGGCGGCGCAGGTCGAGGTTCTTGATGATGGCGCCGGGGCGCAGGTCGAAGATCTCCCAGATCAGCTTCTCGATCTTGCGCGGGTCCATCTTCTCGGTGCCGTTCGTGGTGACGTGGACCGAAAGAGGCTTCGCGACGCCGATGGCGTAGGCGATCTGGATCTCGATGCTGTCGGCGACGCCGGCGGCAACCAGGTTTTTGGCGATATAGCGACCCATATAGGCGCCCGAGCGGTCGACCTTGGTCGGGTCTTTGCCGGAGAAGGCGCCGCCGCCGTGCGCGGCCATACCGCCGTAGGTGTCGACGATGATCTTACGGCCGGTCAGGCCGGAATCACCGTGGGGCCCGCCAACCACGAAGCGGCCGGTGGGGTTCACATAGTATTTGGTATTTTTATCGAGCAGCTCGGCCGGGAAGCAGGGTTTGATGATCTGGGTGACGATGTCCTCGGACAGCTGGGCGTGGGTAACATCGGGGTTGTGCTGGAGCGAGAGAACGACCGCGTCGACGCGAAGGGGCTTGCCGTCGACGTATTCGACGGTGACCTGGCCCTTACCATCGGGGCGCAGATAGGGCAGCTTGCCGTTCTTGCGCAGCTCGGCGGAGCGACGGCAGATCAGGTGAGAGTAATACAGGGGGGCGGGCATCAGCTCGGGGGTCTCCTTGACCGCGAAGCCGACCATCATGCCCTGGTCGCCGGCGCCGATGTTCAGGTCGGCATCCTTGTCGGTGCCGTCCGCGGACTTGTTGACGCCCTGGGCGATGTCGGGCGACTGCTCGTCGAGCGCGATCATGACGCCGCAGCTCTTGCCGTCGATGCCCCAGTCAGAGTTGGTGTAGCCGATGTCGCAGATCGTCTTGCGAACGACCGACTGCACATCGACGTAGCACTTCGTGGTGATCTCGCCCATGACGAAGGCGAGGCCGGTGGTGACGGCGGTTTCGCAGGCGACACGGCCCCGGGGGTCCTGGGCGAGAATCGCATCGAGAACGGCGTCGGAAATCTGATCGGCAACCTTGTCGGGATGCCCTTCGGTGACGGATTCGGACGTAAAGAAGAACCGATCGCTCACGGGAAGCCTCCATGATGAGGGAATTTAAGGTGCGGCGATTATAGCAACGCCCCTCCCCCCCGTCAAGACAAACCGTATTTTCCCCCGGTACAGACCGGCGGCGACCTCCCGGTGAGGGAAGCCGCCGCAGCCTTGTGCCGGAGCCGCTTATTTCGCGATCCCGCCGTTCGCCTGTGCCTGTCCGGCGGGCGCGTTCATGAGTCGCACGACGTTCTGATAGGCCATTTCGTAACTGAAGATGAACCCGACAACACTGGTAATGAGCACCAGGATGGTAGCCAGCACTCTCATGCGCAACCACCTCCTTGTGACCCCGGCGAAACCCCTATCGGCAGGAATCGCGGATCGCTTAAGGCGGTTCAGCGGGAAACGCCGATTTCCGCCGCGACCTCATTCCAGGGGCGGCTTTCGGTGACGGCCTTTTCGATCGCCCGGCCGGCTGGGCAGGCCCCGAGCAGGATCGCACCGCACACGTTCCCGCCCGCGACGACGATCTTGTGGTATACCCCATCGTCGGGCCTGGCCGCGATGACATGTGCTTCAGCCGCTCCGTTGGCGCACAGAGTCCCCTCGAGGTCAGCCTCTCCGATGCTGAGCAGGTCGACTCCCGTAAGCTTCAGCCGGAAACTCTCCGGCGGCAGTCCCAGGGAAACGGTCTTTCCCGCCATGCTCTGCCCGGCGCGGTTTCCCCAGTGGCGAGCGGCAAGCCAGGTGCCCCACATCTTTCCGTCGTGCTCGATATTGTCGCCCGCGGCGAAGACGCCGTCAACGTTCGTGCGGCAGGCCGCATCTACCCGGATTCCCCGGCCGCAGTCCGCACCGAGCTGTTTCGCGAGATCGAGTCGTGGCGCGACGCCGGCGGAGACGACATACACGTCGCCGTCGAGCGCATCACCGCCCTGGAGTCTGAGGTGCCCATCACCCAGGCAGTCGAGCTTCGCCCCGAGATGGAATCGGAACCCCTGCTTTTCGAGAAGCCCCTGCAGGATCGCGCCGCCAGCCGGGTCGAGCTGGCGCGGCATGAGTCTCGGGGCAAGCTCGACGAGCTCGACGGCCAGTCCCAGTTTCGTGAGATGGAAGGCAGCCTCTAGACCGAGCACACCGCCGCCGATGCAGACGGCGCGTTTCTTTCCCGCGGCCGCGGCCCGGATAGCCTCGGCGTCGGCGGCTTCGCGAAGCACGAACAGGTTCCTGCACCGCTCGCGCCCCGGGATCGGCGGCATGAAGGCATTGGAGCCTGTCGCGAGCAGGAGGGTGTCCCAGCCAATCGTTTCGCCGTTGCCGAGCCGGATCGTGCGGGCCTTCGCATCGACCGACTCGGCTTTCACGCCCAGCCTGACCTCGATGTTCCGCTCGGCGAATTTCTGCACGGGCGTCATCACGATTTTCTCGATCGTCACCTCACCGGAAATGAGCTCTGGAAGGCGCGTCCGAAAGTAGACGGGCCACGCCTCGCCGGTCACGGCAACGATTTTTCCGGCGTATCCCGAATCGCGCATCGCAACCGCGGCGGCGGCACCAGCCACGCCGTTCCCGATAATCACCGTCATCTGTCCGTTCGTCGTCATCCTCCGCGTTCCTCCTCCGTGTGATTGTACAGTTTCGCGAATGTAAGTATACATCCGTTATGTTGAATTCTCTTGAACCATCACGAAGATACAAAGACCTTTTCACCGCCGAGGCACAGAGGCGCAGAGATTGAAAAAATGTACTAAGATATTTTCCTCGGCGTCTCAGCGTCTCCGCGGTGAATCGTTCGAATTTCAACATACCAGGCATAAAGCCTTCCTCTCTCGACGTCTCTTTCATCGTTCTTTGTGCCTTAGTGCCCTGGTGGTGTGACAATCTTCGCGGGTCTGGCATGGCCGCGTCTTCATGTCATGTTTTCCTGCGGCGCGTTTTGGCCGAGGGAAACAGGACGTTGTTCAAAATGAGTCTGAAGCCGGCGGCGTTCGCCTGGTAATCGCCGAAGTTTTCTTCCGGCGTGTGGCCACCGTAATAGCAGAACACGCCCTTGCCGAGGGTGCCCATGAGATACCGCACCGAAACGCCGTCGTTGTTTTCGGCCAGGATCGTGACATCCTTCTTCACGAGCGACTTGCGAAACGACGAGGTCTCGCCGCTGAAGCCGCGGATCTCGCGGTTGTGGTTCTGGTTTAGCAGGCACGGGATCGCATCGACCTGTGCAGAAAACTCGAACAGGCTGAAGATCGTGCCGGCGCCCGCTTCCGGCACGTCGATGTCGGAGTATTCGTGCGACGAGTCGGCGAACACGGTGAAACCACCGAACGCGAGGCTGCGTGCGTAGTTGAGCGCCCCGGACGGGTCCGCGACGGGCGGATCGCCGTCGAAGGGGGTGTCGACGATGTCGTTTCCGTCGGCCGCGAGCGAGATGTCGAGCGTCTCGGCTGCGGAGCACATGGCGAAAAGAAAACCCCCGCCGGAGATGAAATCGCGGATCTTCGTCGAGACGGCCTGCTTCATCTGCCAGACTTTCGCGTATCCGCGGGAGCCTGCCAGATTCGCGTCCTGCTCGTCATATCCCCGCTTGTGGCTCTGACCGGTGAAATCCTTGTGATGGATGTGCAGCCAGTCGATGTCCGCCAGTTTCCCGTCCAGGATCTCACCGTCATAAATTGATTGATATTTTATTCCGACATGATCCAGCAGTTGCGCGACGACGTCGCTGCCCTTTTCCCTTTCAGATGCGAGATAGATACCGATG
>MWAR01000105.1 GCA_002068715.1 bacterium ADurb.Bin374 | reverse complement strand
ACGGACCGGCCAGACCTGCTGCGGGAGCAGTCAGCGGTGCGGAAAGCCGTCCTGCGGGGAAGACCTCTAACGCCCGGGAGAGAGACAACGCCATGCCTGAGGGGGCTGAAGATGAGCGAGTTTGTCGTTGCGGAAGAAATCACGAAAACTGTCGGCTGGTGGAAGAAGGAGACGATCGTCGACCGCGTTTCCCTGACGCTTCACGAAGGGGAGATCATGGGCCTGCTCGGGCCGAATGGCGCGGGCAAGACGACGACGATGAAAATGCTGCTCGGCCTGACGTCGATCACGTCCGGCTCGGCACGCATGTTCGGGGCCCCCGTGCCGTCGGCGGCATCGCGGGTGGGCGTCGGGTTCCTGCCCGAGGCGATCCAGCATCCCGACCATCTGACGGTGCATGAATACGTCCGGTTTCATGCCCGTCTGAGCGGGCTGTCCGACGGTGCCGCACTGATCGAGGAGCACCTGCGCCGCGTCGGGATGTGGGAACCCCGGGACTGCCTGCTGGTCGAGTGTTCGAAGGGCATGCGCCAGCGGACCGACATCGCGCGCCTGCTGATACGGCAGGCCCGCCTGATCTTCCTCGACGAGCCATTCAGCGGCCTCGACCCGTGCGGCCAGGTGATGCTCAAGGACCTGCTCGTCTCGCTCAAAGAACAGAAGATCGCCGTGCTCGTGAACTCCCATGCCGCGGGCATTCTTGCCGACGTCTGCGACCGGGTCAGCATCATGGACCGCGGCAGGATCATCCTCAGCGACCCGCTCGAAAAACTCCTGAGGACTCCCCGGACGAAAGTGGCGGCACGCTTCGCCGACGCCGATGCCGCGATCGCCTTCGTGAAGCCGCGTTCCGCCCTTTCCCACCAGGTGAAGGAGGCGTCGACGGTGGAGTTCGTCCTCGATGACACGGCTGGTCTCAACGGACTGATCGGGGCGATCCTGGCCGCGAACGGGGCGCTGATCGAGGTGACGCCCGTCACGCTGTCGCTCGATCAGCTGTTCGTCCAGGTGCTTGCCGGACGGAATGATGCTGTCACGGGAGGGAACGCATAACATGCTGTCGCACATCCGTTTGATCGCATGGGATACCTTTCTCGACGTCGCCCGTCACAAGATGCTGACGGTCCATCTCGTGTTCGTCTGCATCTCGCTCGGGCTGTTCAATCTCTTCGGCCACTTTTCGACGACGCCGACCCTGGAATACCGCATGATCCAGGATGTCGGCCTGTCGATCATCTCGCTGTTTGGCTTCCTGATCGCCCTGTTCATCGGCTCGACCACTCTGCGCGACGAGATCCAGCGCAAGACCGTCTACGCGGTTCTGACTCTGCCGATGGGCCGATGGGAACTCTATACAGGCAAATTCCTGGGAACCCTGCTCGCCGCGATCGTCAACGTCCTGGTCATGCTCGGCATCCTGACCGGCCTGCTGTATCTGAAATACGGCGTTCTCTGGACCGGCTTTCACTGGGTCGCCCTGTTCATGCTGTTCGAGTTCGCGATCATGACGGCGATGGTGCTGCTCTTCTCGCTGGCCGACTCGCTCATCGTCTGCTTCTCGCTCTCGATCTTCTGCGTTCTCCTCGGGAACATGGCCGAGCATGTGCAGCATCTCGCGATTGAAGCCGGAATTCCTCTCCTGGGATGGCTGGTGGACGTCATCTACTGGATCGTTCCGAATTTCGGGTATTTCAATATAAAGCACAAGATATTGAAAGACTTCGCCATCTCTCCCACGTTCGCTCTCTGGGCGGCCGGGTATGCGGTGTGTTACCTGTTTTTCCTCCTGGTGGCCGGGTCCTGGGCATTCAGAAAAAAAGATCTGTGAGGGGGAGCGCATGAACAAGCATCTTGCCCTGTTCATCATCGCCCTCGTCGCCGTGGCCATTTCGCGACATTGTTTCATCGAACAGTACCGCCAGGAGGCGAAGACTGCTTCCGCCACGGAAACGATGGACGAGGTCCGGGACCGGGCCGGCGCCTACTTCTCCCTCGAACCGAACGGTGCTTCGGAAGGGCATCATCTCGAGGTTCACGATGAACAGCCCGATCTCCACTTCGCGGCGGCAACCGGCCATGAACAGTGCGATGAACATGCCTCAGGCACGGCTCACGAGGATGGTGAAGGGCACGAACACCATGCCGGCCACGAGCATCACGGCCATGATCATGCTCACGATCATGCCGGTCATGCGCATGGCATCGGAGATCCGACCGTCTCGCCAGGTTTCGTCATCCTTCTTCGGCAGCTCGGGTTTGCCGAACTCGCGGCGAATCTGCTCTGGATTCAGATGGATGCCGATTCGCATGCCGGTCTCTGGCACCGGGTCACATATGCGCTGGAACTGATCCCGGTTCTCGATCCGACGTTCATCGACGCCTTTCTGCTGAGAGCCTACCTGCTCGACGAGTATGAAAACCGCCATGCGGAGGCCGTGCAACTTCTCGAAAAGGCCTTGAAACAGAACCAGCACCGTATGGAACTCTGGCAGCAGATCGGAATCTACTGCCTGAACCATGGCGGGAGGCACGGCCCGACCCGTGATCTGCCGAAAGCCCTGGATGCGTTTTACAAGGCAAGCAACTTCGCTGGCGCTCCCCCATACATGATTCGCATGGCTGCCGCCACGCTTGCGGCGATGGAACGCCGGGACGAGGCCGTCCAGCTGCTTCGGCAGGTCATGTCCCTGCCGGAAAGAACCGAAGACCAGCTGCAGATCGACCGCCTCATGATCAACCGCATCCTCTCGGGGGAAAAATTTTAATATCGAATAATATATAAATGTCGGTCCGGTCATCTCTGTTGCGCCAAATCGGGCGGATTTCAAACCCGCCCCTGCAGACAGATATCCTGAAAACAGTTTCAGTGAGTCCTGGAAAATGAAATCCACCCGTTCGCCCTGAGCCTTTCGAGGGGGGTGAACGCCTCTCGTGCTTCGACAAGCTCAGCACGAACGGAAATTCAGAATCGGTTTCCCGTTTTGTGAACCTGGGCGGAATTTCATGTGTTTGCGCTGATGTAGCTGGAAATGGGCGTTTCGTGATATGCATTGAATGCAGGTTCAATGCCAGGGAGGTATTTGATGAAGCTCCGTCACTCCGTGGTTCTCATGCTCGCATTCTCGCTTTTTCTCGGAACGGCCGCGTTCGCGATGACGACCGGCGAGAAGGCTGCCATCGATACGGTTCGCAGGGAGGTGGGACTGATTCTCGGGGCGAAATCTTCTTTTGCCCGGCCTCTTGGACAGTATTCCGATTACCAGGCCGATCTCCAGGTCATTCTCCGGAAGTATCCCGTCCTGAACAAACCCCGGCAGGTGCTGCTCGAGGGGCGGCCGGTGAAAATTCTCGTGCCACTCGCGCTGAGCGCCGAGGATGTCGGTGGCTTCTTCCAGGTCAGCCCGGACGGCTCCACGATCCTCTCCTGGCCTGCCTGGGATAAAGAACTGAAGCCCATCTTCCGCCTTTCCCGCGCAGACTGGGAGAAAGCACCCGACGCCAACTCGCTGCCCCAGCTATCCGAGCTAATCCCCGTTAAGCCGGACCATTCCGCGGGGGTGCCTGTCGAGATTTCCGATCTCGAGGATGTGTATCTCATCGATCACCTCGAAAGCATTCCCCCGAAAACCCAGGAGGAACGGAAGGTTTATACGGAGCAGGAAGGACTCGCCGGCGCCTTGGGCCGCCGCACCGGGTCATCGAAATGCATCTCCTACGCGGTCAGCATGGCGAGCGACTGGTGGAAGTCGGTGCTCGGCCTGCCGATCGGGAAATACGTCTCCTTCGTGAACGGCACACTCGAATACGGCATGAATCCCCGCCTCATCGAATCTCTTTACTACTCGGTGCCCAAGTCGCCCTATTCGTGGGTTCTGTTCACCGGCAAAGACCGGGTGACGGGCGAGAAGATCGCCTATTCCCCGAAGCATTTCGCCTATATCGTCTCATCGATCCCTCTCCCGAAAGAGGTCCAGGACCCCATCCGCAAGGGCGTCCGGTATCCGCTTCCCGCCGACGGGTTCGGGATGGACAAACCATTTTTCCCGGTGTTCGACCATCATCATGGCGATGTGAAGACGATCCGTCAGGGTCTGGAACGGTATGGCATCCTGTTTTCCCAGCACACGATGCGGTTCCTGCACGACAAACTGTCGTCGCCGCTCGGCGTGCACGGTGTGAACATAGTGGGAACCGCCCGCCTGAAGGGCAAGGACGTCGTTCTCTACTACGAGACTTTCGGTAAAAATCATCGTGATTATATAGAAGATAGTTTTTATGGGCCTCGCCTGCGGGCGTTCCCGGTCCAGTTCTTCTACCAGGGGCTCGCGTTCCCGCATCACCTGCGCGTCTCGATGGAGCCTCGCGGTGAAACCCTGTATGTCCGGTTCACCGACTGCCTCGGCAGGCCCGCCGTGCCCGATCGCGTTTCGGCCGAGCGCGACGGAACCCCCGTCGCCGTCAAGGCAGCCGCGGAACTGCATTTTCCGGCGTTCAACGAGAAGGGCGTGCTGAAACTCCGGTTCGAGAAGAAATACTTTTATGCCCCTGAAGAGGATGGAGCCTACGAGCGCACCTGGTTCTTCGGGAAAAGCGGGTGCGTCGAATTGAAAGAGTATGAGAAGCTCGTTGCCGCGTTACACGCCAACAAACAGAACCTCATCGAAAAGATCCGGTACAAGCCCGAAAACTTCTACGACTACCTTGTGTGCCGCGAAGAAACCCTCCGGAGGGAACTCCTTCCGATTCTCCGGAAGCTTTCCTCCGACCCCGAGCTTGCCCGGGCCGTCGCCGACGAGTTCCGGCGGAACGAGGTGCTCGCGAAATCCCCGCTCGGCCGTGAGTGCAAAGATCTGCTGAAGTTCTCGGAAGCGCAAACCATCCGCTAACGCCCTGACATACTGTTTCAGGAAACCCCGGGAGACAATGTTTGCCACCCGGGGTTGGCTTTTACCGGCACAAAAGCCGATTTTGCGTTCCCATCCATGCCGAGCCTGTCGAAGCACGATCGGTTATCGCCCCCTTCGGGAGGCTGGGGAGTGGCTTCGGCAAGCTCAGGGCAAACGGGTGATTTTCATTCTGCAAAACTCGATAAGCAAACGAGATTCACCGGAACGTGATAGATACGAAATAAATGCATGGATTCCATGCGAATTATGCGCGTTGCATGACATCACGCGCGATCGGATCGCGAGGCGCTCGCGCTGTTGTTGCCATGTGCTCTCTGTCGCCATGACCGTGCGGTATGCATGACTTGGAATAAGCCTATGATGGGCGTTTCGGCGAATGTCCGACGTCATGGCACGATTTGTGCTAATAGCAAAATCATGGTTATATAGGTTCGTCTTCGAATCCCTTCGGGTATCCAGGAGGAAATCATGTCCGGTATCGATCGGCTGTTTGCCGTAATGCTCTGTCTGTCATTCGTTTCACTGCCCGGCTTTGCCGCCGAGCCCCTGTCGATCGGTGAGGCCGTTAGAAAAGCCTTGGGCCACAGCCCGGCTCTCGGCGCCGCACGCGAAGGCGAGACCGTGGCGCGTGAAAAGATCGGCGAGGCTCGGGCAATGCGTGGAGTGAAAGTGACAGCCGGCGTTTCCGACACACGGCTCGACAGCCCGATGATGGCTTTCGGGGCACGGCTCGATCAGGGCCGTATCTCGATGGCCGACTTCCAGCCCGACCGGTTGAACGACCCCGATGCGGTGAACAACCTCAAGGTCGGCGCGCAGGTCGTCCTGCCCCTCCATCTCGGCGGCATGGATCGTCACGCGGAGCGCGCAGCACGATTCGGCCTCGACGCGGCCGTGCAGGATACCGCGCATACGTCCGAAGAGACGATATTTCGCACGATCGACACGTATCTCGGAGTCGTGCTTGCCCGCGAAAGTCTCGCGGTGGCTGAAAAGGCTTGCGAAACGTCGGCCGAAAGCCTGAAGAATGCGCAGGCGGCCGTCGAGGCCCAGCGTGCCGTCGAATCGGACTTCCTTCAGGCGAAGGTGCACCACTCGCAGAACCAGGAAACGAGCCTGCGAATGCAGAACCAGTATCGTCTTGCCCTCGAGGGCCTTGCGACGGTCATGGGGGTCGCCTCAGCCTCGGATTACGAACTGACCATGCCGTTGCTCCTGGAAGAATGCACTTCCTGCGGAGATGAGCCCACGGTGCTTCTGGATACCGCCCTGCGTCAGCGCCCCGACTATCTTGCCCTGTTGAAACGCGCCGATGCCGTCTCGCAGAACGAGCGAATGCACCGCGGCGCGGTCCGGCCCCACGTCCTGCTCGGAGCGGCGGCCGACCACAACCGCGACGGCTTCGACGGCGACGGCCACGGCAACAGCATGGTGTTCGCGCGCGTCGACTGGAATATCGCCGACGGTGGCGAGTCGAGCCACAAGGCTGCGGGAGCGAAGGCCCAGGCGCGTCAGCTCAAGCTGGCGGCGGAGGCCCTGAAGGACGGGATTCATCTTCAGATCCGCGAGGCCGTGACGGGCATCAACAACGCACTCGAGCGGATCAAGGTCAGCCGGGAAGCTGTCGAGAACAGCACCGAGTCCCTCCGCATCCTGCGCGATAGGTATACGGCCGGCCTGGCCATCATGAGCGATCTGCTCGGAGCCGAGACCAGCCTCCTGTCGCATCGCATGAATTATCTGAAAGCGTTGTATGACTACTCGATCAGTCGTGCCCGCCTGAAAATGGCCCTCGGCGAGCTCACGCTCGAACGATGCGCCCTGCTTCATGACCAGGCGTCCGCCGCGGAAAAATGAATCACTCAGAGCGTGATTCCCGTTCGGGCTGAGCCTGTCGAAGCACGAGAGGCTCTCGCTCTTCGACAAGCTCAGAGAGAACGGGTGATATTCACTCTGCAGGACTCAAAAACGCGAATGAGGGTGCAGTAGAACGAAGGCATTCAACAAAACAAGTAGAAATATATCGCAAAGCGTATGAATGGACGGCTCGATGCCGAAAGACGGGAGAATATCGTATGAATACAGCTATAAAATTTTGTATCGCCGGCCTTGCCGGGATGACGCTTCTGTTTCCTGCTGCTACATTGTCGGCGCAGAATGCCTGGCAGACGGCCGCGAACATCGATCAGAGTCTGGTATACGAGGCGATCGGGAATATCCAGCCCAAGGTCGTGACGACGCTTTCCAGCAAAGTCATGGGGAACGTGCTCGAGGTGCTCAAGCGCGAGGGAGACACGGTGAAGGCCGGCGAGACCGTCGTGAAGATCGACGCGCGCGACGTCGCTTCCGATCTGGCGGGTGCCCGCGCGGGGCTTTCCGAGGCGGCGGCGATGAAGACCGAGATCGACCGCGGGCTCCAGGCGGCCCAGGCACAGAAGCAGCAGGCCGACGCCGGATTGAAGCTGGCCGAGTCGTCGTTCCAGCGCATCAAGGCCCTGTTCGAGAAAAAGTCGGTCAGCAAACAGGAATACGACCAGGCCGAGGCGGCGTTCACGTCGGCCCAGGCCCAGGTGCGAGGTGCCCAGGCGCAGATCGACTCGCTCGAGGCGAAGAAATCGACCGTGAATGCCCGTATGTCCCAGGCCCAGGCCGGCATCAGCAAGGTCGAGACGATCAGGGACCTCGCCGAGGTGACGGCGCCGTTCGGCGGCCGTGTCACGGCTCGCCGCATCGAGCCCGGCATGCTTGCCGCCCCTGGCGTGCCCCTGCTGACGATCGAGGATTCGTCGCAGCTGCGATTCGAGGCGATGGTGCCCGAGCGGTTCATTGCGTCGATCACGGAAGGCATGCAGGTCGAGGTCACCATCGACGCCCTCGCGGGCCGTGCCTTTTCCGGCGTTGTCGCAGAGATTCTGCCATCTGCCGACGCCCTGTCGCACACCTTCATCGTGAAGATCGCTCTCGCGGCCCAGCCGGAACTCAAAACCGGTATGTATGCCCGCGGGGCGTTCGTCATCGGCACCGAGACCGTTCTTCTCGTTCCGCCTGCCGCGGTCGAGATCCGCGGCCAGCTCGAGGGCATCTGGGCCGAGTCCGACGGAAAGCCTGTTTACAGACTCGTCAGAACCGGTCGAACGATGCCGGGCGGAATCGAGATTCTCTCCGGTCTCAAGCCAGGTGACCGGTTTCTCATCACCCCGCCCGCAGGAGGAAAATGACGCATGACGGAACTCGGCATATCCGGCCGCTTCGCCGGCAAATTCATCAACTCGAAACTCACCCCGTTATTCATCCTCCTGACGATCCTGCTCGGCACCTTTGCCGTCGTCGTCACTCCTCGTGAAGAAGAGCCGCAGATCGTCGTTCCGATGGTCGACATCTTCGTGGGCCTGCCTGGCGCGACGCCGCAGGAAGTCGAGGAACGGCTGATCCGCCCGCTCGAGAAGCTGGTCTGGGAGATCCCCGGCGTCGAGTATCTCTACGGCACCTCGAGCCCGGAACAGGGTATGCTGATCGTCCGCTTCAAGGTCGGCCAGGACCTCGAACGGGCGCTGACGCGGCTCGGCGAGAAGCTCGAACACCACAAGGAACATGCCCCGCCCGGCACGGTCGGGCCGTTCGTGAAGAACCGCTCGATCGACGACGTGCCGATCATGGCGCTTACCTTCTGGAGCCGTCGGTATGATCATTACCAGCTTCGTCGCGTCGCCGCCCAGACGGCCGACGAGATCAAGTCGATAGACGACGTGTCCGAACTGACCGTGATCGGCGGCCGGCCGCGCTCGGTTCGCGTCGAGTTCGACCCGGCGAAGCTCGCCGGCTTCAATCTGTCGCTGTTCGAGCTGATGCAGCAGCTTTCCGCAGGCAACCAGCTGTTCGGCTCCGGTCGCACGACCCGGGACGATCGCGACCTGCTGATCGAGACCGGCTCCTTCTTCAGAACGGCGGATGAGGTGCGCAGCCTCGTCGTGGGCGTGCGCGGCGGCCGGCCGATCCAACTCGCAGACGTGGCGACGGTCTCCGACGGCCCCGGCGAAAACGACGACTACGTGTTCATCGACTTCGGCCCTGGCGCCGCCGGCAAGGTGAAGAATGTTCCCTCCGCCGATATCGAGGCCCCTGCCGCACCCGCCGTGACGATCTCGGTCGCGAAACGTCAGGGCACCAATGCGATCTCGATCACGCACGAGATCGAGCGCCGCATCGAGGCCATGCGCGGGCGCATCATTCCCGAAGGCGTTCACGTCCAGGTCACCCGCAACTACGGTGAGACGTCGAGCGAAAAGTCGAACGAACTGTTGTATCACATGGGGCTCGCCACGATCTCGGTTGCGTTCCTGATCATGCTCTCCCTCGGTATGCGCGAGTCCGGCGTCGTCGCGACGGCGATTCCGGTAACCCTCGCCCTGACGCTGCTGGCGTTTTATGTCGGTGGCTATACATTGAATCGCATCACCCTGTTCGCCCTGATCTTCTCGATAGGCATCCTGGTCGACGACGCGATCGTCGTCGTCGAGAACATGGTGCGACACTTCGCGATGAAATCGAACGCCGGCCGCGACCCGGCGCAGGTGGCGGTCGAGTCGGTCGACGAGGTTGGCAATCCGACTATTCTCGCGACAGCGACCGTCATCGCCGCGATCCTGCCGATGGCGTTCGTGCGCGGGTTGATGGGGCCGTACATGCGGCCGATACCGGTTGGCGCCTCGGCCGCGATGGTGTTCTCGCTGATCGTCGCGTTCATGGTGACCCCCTGGGCCGCTCTCCGGTTCCTCAAGTTCGAGAAGCCGGGCGAGGGGGGCGAGTCTCACGGGCATCACACGGATGATTTCACGACCAGACTATACCGGAAGATGATGCATCCGCTCATCGAC
Source organism: bacterium ADurb.Bin374 (assembly GCA_002068715.1). The sequence continues at coordinate 1,607 of MWAR01000105.1, read as the reverse complement.
AATTCCCGCGTCCGAAACTGGTTCCTCGCCGGCCTCGTCGTTCTGCTGCTCGCCGCGATGGCGATGGTGCCCCTGCGTTTCGTGAAGGTGAAGATGCTGCCGTTCGACAACAAGAGCGAGTTCCAGGTCATCATCGATATGCCCGAGGGAACCGCCCTCGAGCGCACGGCCGAAGCGACGCAGGCATTGACGGCGTATCTGCGCACCGTTCCCGAAGTCATCGATATCGAAAGCTATATAGGCTTGTCCGGGCCATACAACTTCAACGGTCTAGTACGTCACTACTTCATGCGGCGCGGCTCGAACGTGGCCGATCTGCAGGTGAATCTCGTCGGAAAGGAGCACCGGTCGGCCCAGAGTCACCAGATCGCGGTGCGTGTCCGGCCAGAACTGCAGAAGATCGCCGAGAGATACGGCGCGAACGTGAAGGTCGCCGAAGTGCCGCCCGGCCCGCCGGTCCTCCAGACGCTGGTCGCAGAGGTCTACGGCCCGGATATCGACAAGGCCGCCGTCCTGGCGCGGCAGGTCGAGGAGCTGTTCCGCAAGGCTCCGGGAGTCGTCGATATCGACACGTATATCGAGGACGACCAGCACAAGGTGCGGTTCGAGGTGGACCGGGAGAAGGCCGCCATGCTGGGCATCTCGGCCGAGCAGATCGCGAAGATGATGCGCGTGGCCGTCGACGGCGCCTCTGTCAGCCTGATGCGACTGCCCCGCGAGAAAGAAGATGTCCCGATCCTGGTGCGGCTGCCGAAGAGCATGCGCACCGGCACCGAGTCGATTCTCTCGCTTCAGGTGACCTCGCCGGCGACCGGCCGGCAGGTGCCGATGCGCGAGCTCGTGACGCCCGTTTCCGGCATCGAGAACAAGAGCCGGTATCACAAGAACCTGAAACCCGTCGTCTACGTCGTCGCCGACGTGGCTGGCAGCGAGGAGAGTCCCGTCTATCCGATACTCGGACTCATCGGTGAGGTCGAGAAACTCACCGCGCCCGACGGCGGCAAGGTCACCCAATGGCATACCCGCGTGCCGACCGACACCTCGGCCTACGCGGTCAAGTGGGACGGCGAGTGGCACATCACCTACGAGGTGTTCCACGACCTCGGCCTCGCGTTCGCGGTCGTGATGCTGCTGATCTATATCCTGGTGACGGCATGGTTCCAGAACTTCATCACACCGCTCACGATCATGGTGCCGATCCCGCTGACCCTCGTCGGCATTCTGCCGGCGCACTGGGCGCTGGGCGCGTTCTTCACGGCCACCTCGATGATCGGCTTCATCGCCGGCGCCGGCATCATCGTGCGCAACTCGATCATCCTGGTCGATTTCATCCAGCTCAAGCGAGCCGAAGGGCTGCCGCTCTCGGAAGCGGTGGTCGAGGCCGGCGCGGTGCGGTTCCGTCCGATGCTGCTCACCGCGGCCGCCGTCGTCGTCGGAGCCGCCGTCATCCTGTTCGACCCGATCTTCCAGGGCCTCGCCATCAGCCTGATGGCCGGCGAGGTCGCCAGCACCCTCCTGGCGCGTATCGCCGTGCCCGTGCTTTATTACATGGAGGCGGCGCACGAGGAGAAACAGGCGGCTGGCTGAACATCCCTCTGCCAGAAAAC
>MWAR01000104.1 GCA_002068715.1 bacterium ADurb.Bin374 | reverse complement strand
GACCTGCTCCGGGCCGAAGTCCAGCTGTCGGCGGCCCGACCGGCCCTGATCAAGGCCGTTCACAGTCGTTCGACGGCCCTGGCCGACCTTCTCCACCTGCTCGGCCTCGATCCGTCGGCGCAGCCCGCCATCGTAGGCTCGTTCCCGGTCGAGTTCCCGCCGCTGCCGATGGACGAAGACCGTGCGATCCAGCTCGCCTGTGAGCAGCGGCCTGATCTCGCTGCCGCGATGGCTTCCGAGGAAGCCGCCCGCCACCAGGTCAACGTCGCCCGTCAGGCCCTCCAGCCCAGCGTTCAGCTGAACGGCACCTACGAGCGCACTCGCGGTTCGAGGGCGCCGGTCGGCAGTTACAGGGACAACTGGCTGACGACCATCGGCCTGGTCTACCCGGTGTTCGATTCCGGCCTGTCGCGGGCCCAGCGCGACGAAGCCAAAGCGGCCTACGATCAGGCGCGGCTCAACACCGAGAACACTCTTTCCACCCTCCGCGTCGACATCCGCAAGGCCATCGCCGGCGTGAAAGAGGCTGAGGAAGTGTTCGCCTCCCAGGAGAAGAACGTCGAACAGGCTCAGGAAGCTCTCAGCATCGCGCAGGTCGCTTACGACACGGGCGCCAAGACGGCCCTCGACGTCCTTGATTCCGAGGTCGCCCTCACGCAGGCCCGCACCCTCCGCGCCCAGGCCCTTCACCAGCGAGCCGTCGCCATGGCCCAGCTGACCCGCGCCATCGGCCTCCTTCCGGAACTCCTCCAAACCGCCAGCCGCTGACCCGGTCGAGCAACAAAATTTTATACGATTAGGAATAATATGAACGGTCACACTTCCAGCAGAACCATGTTCCCTGCGTTTGCCGTCCTGTTCCTGTTTCCTCTCGTCTCTCAGGCCCTGCCGCCCACGCCCGATCTCGGCAAGACGGCACCGGTCGCGGCTCCCGTCGCCTCATCTTCGGCACCTCGTCAGGATGCCGGCTCCCTGGCGGCCATGGGAGAGCTGATCGGTGAAGTCGGACCGATGCGCAAGGTCGCCCTCGCCTTCAAGGTGAGCGGGCGGATCGAGCACGTCCCCCTGTTCGCCGGAGACACGGCGACGGCGACCGCGCCGATCGCCACGCTCGAGCCCCGCGATTTCGAACTGTCCGTGGAACAGGCAGCCGCGGCTCTCGAGGCCGGCCGGGCGCGTCTCCGCCAGCTCGAGACAGGCTCCCGGCCCGAGGAAAAGCGGACCGCCGACGAGAATCTCAAACAGTCCCAGGCCAACTGGGAGAACGCGAAAGCCGATCTGGAGAGAAACGCCGACCTGTTCAAGGCCGGCGCCCTGTCGAAACAGGCCCTCGACGCCGCCGAAGCTAAAGCGAAGGTGACCGAAGCCCAGTATCTCGCCCTCCGCGCCCAGAAAGCCCTTGTCGACCAAGGGCCGCGCCTCGAGGAGAAAGACGTCGCCCGCGCCACGATCCGGCAGCACGAAGCGGCGCTCCAGCTCGCGAAACAGCAGCTCGAATATGCGACGCTCCGCGCGCCCTTTGCCGGCGTCGTCGCCCAGCGTCACCTCGACGAGGGAGCGTATGTCACCCCCGCCGCGCCTGTCTTCACGTTCATGCAGGTGGATCCCGTCAAACTCGGCGTCGAGTGCCCCGAACGCTTCGTTCCGACCCTGTCTGCGGGGCTGCAGGCAATCGTGACCGTCGACGCGCTTCCCGGTCGCCAGTTCACCGGCACCCTCGAGCGCACTCCCGCCGCGATCGATTCGAAGACCCGTTCGGCGAACGCCGAGATCATCGTTTCCAACCCCGACGGGCTCCTCAAGCCGGGCATGTTCGCCCGCGTGAAATTTCTGGCACCGGCTGAAAGCCGGCCCGAGCAGGGAGGCCGGAAGTGAACCTCGCCGCAATCTGTATCAGGAGGCCGGTCTTCACGGTCATGATGACCCTGGCCCTCGTCGTCCTGGGCATTTTCTCATACCAGCAGCTCGGCCTCGACCTCATGCCGAAAATGGATTTTCCGATCGTCCGCGTCTCCGTCACCCTGCCGGGTGCAAGCCCCGAAGAGGTCGAAACGCAGATCGCCAAACCGATCGAAGAGGCCGTCAACACGGTCGGCGGCATCGATGAGCTCAACTCCAAGTGCCTCTTCGGGCAGGCCAGCATCATCGTCAAGTTCGTCCTCGAGAAGGACATCGACGTGGCCGCACAGGAAGTCCGCGACCGCATCGCTCGGATCACGAAGGACCTGCCGGAGGGGACCGAGGCGCCGCTGGTCGAGAAGATTGATCCCGACGCGATGCCGGTCGTCACGCTGATCATCAAGGGCCCGAAAAACATGCCTCTGCGTGATCTCACCTATTTCGCGCGAAAACGCATCAAGGAGCAGCTCGAAGCCATCGACGGCGTCGGGGCGATCCAGATCGTCGGCGGCCGCGAGCGCGAGATCCGCATCGTCGCCGATGCTAAAAAAATGGGTGCATATAATATATCTTCATCGATGATGAAGGACGCTCTCAAGAGCCAGAACGTCGAGATTCCCGGCGGCAACGTGACCGAAGGCTCGAACGAGTTCATCCTGCGCACGCTCGGCCGCATCGACGAGCCGGCGAAATTCGCCGACGTGATCGTCGCGACGCAGAACGGGATTCCGATTCAGATGAAGGATATCGCCGAGATCCTCGACGACGAGGCCGAGCCGCGCAGTCTGGCCCGTCTCGACGGCGAACCGGCGCTTTCCCTCGTCATCCAGAAGCAGTCGGGCGTCAACACGCTCGACGTGATCGACCGCATCCAGAAACGGATCGAGGAGCTGAAGAAGAACTTCCCGGCCGGCATTTCCTATATCCCGATCCGCGACTCGTCGAAGTTCATCAAGTCGTCGCTCCACGAACTCCGGACCCACCTGGTCCTCGGCTCGCTGTGCGCCTCGTTCGTCGTTCTCCTATTCATGGGGAACTTCGTCTCGACGATCATATCGGCGCTCGCCATCCCCGTCTCGCTGATCTCTACATTCCTGCTCATGCGCATGATGGGTTTCACCCTGAACAACATGTCGATGCTTGGCCTGACCCTCGCCGTCGGAATCGTCATCGACGACGCCATTGTCGTCCTGGAAAATATATTCAGACATATTGAAGAGAAGCATTCCGATGCCGAGACCGCGGCGAACGAGGCGACGTCTGAAATCTACATGGCGGTCATGGCGACATCGCTGTCGCTCGCGGTCATTTTCCTGCCCGTGGCTTTCATGGAGGGTATCATCGGCCGTTTTCTGAACAACTTCGGCCTCACGATCGCATTCGCCATCCTGATCTCGGTCTTCGTCTCGTTCACCCTGACGCCGATGCTCTGCTCGCGATTGTTCCGGTACCGGTTCGCACGAGGCTCCGGCCACAGCAAGCAGTCGGGCTTCTTCGGCCACATCGATGCCGCGTACGGGCGCCTGCTGACCTACTCGCTGCGTCATCGGTGGCAGATCGTCATCGCGGCCGTCGTCTGCACCTTGATGGCGCTTCCGATCGGGAAGATGCTGTCGGTCGACTTCATGCCGAACGACGACACGAACGAGTTCAACGTGTATTTCCGCGCCGGCGAGGGAACCTCTCTCGAAGGCACGGAGCGGATCCTTCGTGAAATCGAGGGGAAAATGACGACCCTGCGCGGCGTCAAGCACGTCTTCGCGACGATCGGCGAGGGTTCGGGCGTCGGAGTCAACGAAGGCCAGGTGTTCATTCAGCTCGTCGACCTCTCCGAGCGCGACTTTTCCCAGTTCGACGTCATGGAGGACGCGCGCCGGATCATGAAAGTCTACAAGAACCTGCGCCCCGCCGTCCAGGCCTCGAGCGGGTTCGGTGGCTCCCGCATGTCCGACACGAGCTACTCGATCTCCGGCCCCGATCTGAACAAAATCAGCGAGTATGTCGACGCGATCGTGGAGAAGATCGGCACCAACGACAAGATCGGCAACGCCGATTCCTCGTATATCAGCCGCAAGCCGGAAGTCCACGTGAAGCTCGACCGGGAACGCGCCTACCGGCTCGGCGTGCGACTCGACGTACTGTCGACGTCACTGCGCACCCTCGTAGGCGGCGCCGACCAGATCACACGTTTCAAGGAAAATGACGAACTGTACGAGGTGCGCGTCCGTCTGCGTCCGGAAGACCGCGGCAACGCCGAGGCCATCTCCGGACTGCTGCTGCCGACGACGCTCGGGACCCTCGTCCGACTCGACTCGGTGGCGTCGATCACGGCCGGGTTCGGCCCTGCCCAGATCGACCGGCGCAACCGGCAGCGAAGTATAACTGTCAATATCAATCTTGGGAAGGGCGCCGCGCTGGGCGACGTGAACAAGATCGTGGAGACCGCCGCCGCCGAGCTGAAGATGCCCCCGGAATACATCGGAACGCTGATCGGCCGTTCCCGTGAAATGGCCCGAACGATGCGTGGCTTCTTGATCGCATTCTTCATGAGCGCCATCTTCATGTACATGATCCTGGCCTCGCAGTTCGAGAGTTTCCTGCATCCGGTCACGATCATGCTGTCGCTCCCCCTCTCGATCCCGTTCGCGCTGGTCTCCCTGCTCGTCACAGGCAACTCGGTCAACATCTACTCGCTGCTGGGCATTTTCATGCTGTTCGGCATCGTGAAGAAGAACGCGATCCTGCAGATCGACTACACCAACACTCTCCGAGAGCAAGGCAAGGAACGGCGGGAAGCCGTTATCGAGGCCAACCACGCCCGTCTCCGACCGATCCTGATGACCACGGTCACGCTCATCGCCGGCATGCTGCCGATGGCCCTCGGCAAGGGCGCCGGCGCCGCGACCCGCGCCTCGATGGCGATCACGATCATCGGCGGCCAGAGTCTCTGCCTGCTCATCACCCTTCTCCTGACCCCCGTGGCCTACACCCTGTTCGACGATCTGCTGATCTGGGCCGGCAAGAAACTGCCGCACTTCAAGAAATAAATATATCTTCACCTATCTCACTGGCGGAAGGGTCCTTTTCCTTCCGCTTTGTTTTTTTCTTGAATCCGCCGTGTTTTCGTTCGTCCAGGTCCTGTCGAAGGGCGAGAGGCCGCTCGTGCCTCGACAGGATCGGCATGAACTGCAAAACACAGTGTCTTCCGATCCGCGATTTGCCAGATATCGGATGCTCGGCATACAATCGTCTCATCCGACCCCCGTGAGGTCCGTAATGACAGAATACGCGATCATCGGCTCGCTGCTTGGAACGGCGCTGGGCGACAGCCTGGGGCTGCCGTTCGAGAATATCGGCCCGGCCCGCGCTGCGCGGATGTTTCCGCCGCCGCTGCGGCACAGGTTTTTCTTCGGCAGAGGCATGGTGTCGGACGACACCGAGCACGCGGCGCTGACGGCGCTCGCGCTCGCCCGCTCGCGCGGCGACGTG
>MWAR01000103.1 GCA_002068715.1 bacterium ADurb.Bin374 | reverse complement strand
AGTCGAGCCAGCCCCCGTAATACCCCGCCGCGAGGCCGATGCCCAGGCCGATGAGCAGGGCCGCGAAGCGCGCCGCGAAGCCGATCATCAGCGAGAGTCTGGCGCCATGGATCAACCGCGACCAGATGCACTGGCCGAGCTGGTCACAGCCGAGCGGGTAGCCGGCGGGCGACTGGAGACGGCGTATGGGGTCCGTTTCCATCGGGTCGTGCGGCGCCAGCACCGGCGCGAACAGCGCGACGCCGAACAGCAGGAGAATCACGGCAATGCAGAACCAGCCTGCCGGAGTGAACCGCTGGAGCGTTCGGATCATGCCTTGCCGCTCGCCATCTCTTCGCGAATTCGCGGATTGATCCAGGCGTAGGCAAGGTCGATCAGCAGATTGCCGAACACGAAGATCAACGCCGAAAACAGCACCACGCCCTGAATGACGGGGTAGTCACGCTTCAGGATCGCGTCCATGGCGAACCGTCCCAGGCCGGGCACCTCGAAGATCGTCTCGACGATGACCGAGCCGTTCAGAAAGCTCGAAAAGTCGAGCGCGACGACGGTGATGATCGGAATCAGCGCGTTTGCCAGCGCATGGCGAACGAGAATGCGCGCGGGCGAAAGCCCCTTGGCGCGGGCCGTTCTGATGTAATCCTGGTTCAGCACCTCGATCAGACTGCTTCGCACGATGCGGGCCAGGAATGCGCCCGATCGCACGCCGAGCGTGAACGCCGGCAGCATCATCGGCCACAGAGACTGCTCCGCCCCGAACGCCGAGGTCGGGAACCATTTGAGTTTGCCGGCGAAGACATACAACAGGATCAGCCCCGACAGAAAGACGGGCACGCTGATGCCGGTCACGGCGAACAGCGTCGTCATGCGATCGACCATGCCCCCTCGATGCGTGGCGCTGATGATGCCGGCGGCGAGCCCGATCAGGATCGAGAACGCCATCGCCATCATGGCCAATTTCAGGGTATACGGCAGTTTTTCGAGAATCGAATCGAGCACGGGCCGGTCGTTCACGACCGACGTGCCGAGATCTCCGCGCACCATGCGGCCGAGATATGTCACGAACCGCTCGGGAAGGGGCCGGTCGAGCCCCATCTCCTTCGAGATGCGGGCGATGTCCTCGGGCGAGGCCCGGGGCCCCGCGAGGGTGGCGGCCGGATCGCCCGGTACCAGATACAGCACGACGAACGCGATCAGCAGGATCCCGAAAATGACCGGGGCCGTGCCGACCAGCCGTCGCAGCGTGTATTCGAGCATGCGTGGGGTGACTACCTCGAGAGCTTCATGGTCAGACCCTTGTCGACCGAGAACAGCGGCGAAAAACTCATCGTCTCGACCTGCGGCCCGAGAATGTAGCTTTCGTTCGCATACCACAGATAAAGCCAGGGGGCTTCGTCCACGACGATCCGGTTCACTTCCTCGTAGGCGCGGGCGCGCTTGTCCGTATCCTGGATGCGCATCGCGGCGGTCAGCATCGAGTCGACGTTCTCGTTTTTATAGCGAGCTCTATTTCCACCGGAGCCCCAGTTCTTCGAATGGAACAGCGGGGTCAGGAAATTCTCGCCGTCCGGATAATCGCCGAACCAGCTCAGGTAGAACGACGTGGCTTCGCCCTTGTCGATCGAGTCCTTGAGGGCGCTCCACTCCATGGGACGAAGGTTCACGATCACGCCGTGCTTTTTCAGCTCGCCCTGGAGGAGGCGGGTGATTTCGAACGCCGCCTGGGAAGACTTTTGGAAGAGATCGAAGGTCAGCGGCCGCTTCCGCGAGTAGCCGGCTTCTTCCAGCAGCGCCAGGGCTTTCTTGGGATCATACGAATATCCAGTGAGTTTGTCTGACCAGCCCGAAATGCCGGGCGGAATGCTTCCCCGCGCCGGAACGCCGCGGCCCTGCAGGACGGCCTTGATGATCGCCTGCCGGTCGATCAGCATGTTCAGGGCCCGCCGCACGCGCACATCGTTGAATGGAGGCTTCTGGTTGTTGAACCCGACATACATGACGCTCATCGCCGGAACATCGTGGATCCGGCCGGCATACTCGGGTCTGCCCGAGAACCGCTCGTAGTTCGAGGGGTGAAGCTGGAGCAGGTCGAGATTGCCGCTCTCGAACTCCATCTCGGCTTTCAGACTTTCAGGAATGATGCGCAGTTCCAGCACCCCGACCTGGGGCTTCTGCCCGAAATATTCGGGAAACGCGGCGAGTCTGACATAGCTGTCGCGCTCGCGGCCGACCATCTGGAAAGGGCCGGTTCCGGCGGGTTTTTCGAAGAACCGCTTCGATGCGATCTCGGCCGCCGAACCCGAGGGCAGAATGTAGCACGATGGCATCGTGAGCAGGCTCAGGAAGGGCGAGAACGGTTCGGTAAGGGTGATCTTCACGGTCATAGCATCGGGGGCCGAAAGACCGGTGACGTTGCTGGCGATGCCCTGCAGGCGCTCCTTCGCGCCGAGGACCTTTTCCAGAACCCAGGTGCGGGGCGACGTGGTCGACGGATCGAGCAGCCGCTCGAAGCTGTAGAGCACGTCGGCCGAAGTGAGCGTCTGGCCGTTATGGAACTTCACGTTGGGGCGAAGCTTGAAGATGAACGTCGTGCCGTCACTCTGCGCTTCCCACGACTCGGCCAGGTCGCCGACCAGCTTCATCTGCTCGTCGTATCGCACGAGGCCGTTGTAGATCTTGGCCTGAACGCTGCTCTCGTTGACGTCTACACCCCTGGCGGGGTCGAGGTTGCCGGGTTCGCTCGTCAGGTAAGCACGGAATGTGCCGCCCGAGACGTTCGTCGAGGTGTCGCCGGGGTGGCTGGCGAGAATGCCGACGACGGCCAGCACGAGGCTTACTGCAACCGCGGAAAGCAGCAGACGTTTCATGACAATGCCCCTTATGTTCGGTGGAGTTCTCACCTACTCATCGGCCGATCCTGGCCGAAACCTGAATGCTGCCTGAACTTCTTCTCCGATGACCGTCAGGAGGGCGACGCTGGGTTTACCGCCGCCGCGCGGTTTCGTCGGGCTTCCCGGGTTCAGCACCCAGGGGGTCGTGTGGGTTCTGAACTCGGCCCTGTGCGTATGGCCGTGAATGATGCCGCGAACGCCCGTCATCAGGCTGCGAAGGGCGTCGTCCGGTCGGTGCGCCATCAGAATGAGGCCGTAACCGGGAACGGGGATCGCGCGCGTGATCGGCAGGGCGGGCAGATCGACGTCGCAGTTTCCCCTGACGGCCTGAACAGGCGCGATCGCCTCGAGTTCCAGCAGAAGCCCGTCCGACTCGATGTCGCCGGCATGCAGAATCAGGTCGACTCCGGCGAACGCCTCGCCGATCCAGTCCGGCAGGCCGGCCCCGATCGGAGGCCCGAGATGGGTGTCGGAGATGATTCCCAGCAACACGATTCCCGCTCCTGAAACGAAGTGTCGAGAGAGAAACTTGACATCGCCCCGTTCGATGCATACATTCGACGATGACGACCGGATTCGAGGGTCGCCAGCATACACCGCCCGTCGCAGAGGAGCAACCCCATGGAGACCTTCAAAAGGCGCCTGATGGCCGCGTTCGTCGATTGCGTCTGTGTGGGCGCCGCTAGTATGTTCGTGATGCTTCCCCTGGCCTTCCTCCCGCTTCCCGGAATCGTCATCAACCTGCTGGTCATCCTCGTCATGGCGTTTTTCGGCTTCGTCATGCTGATGAAAGACTCGCCGTACCGCATCGCGGACCTGCTCGACAGGCAGTCTCCGGGGAAAAAAGTCATGGGGATCCGTGTCTGGGCGGCAAACAAGTCCGACCCCATCTCCGGCGAACAGTCTATCAAACGAAACCTCGTGTTCGCGGTTCCCTACCTCTGGCTGGTTATCGTCATGGCCATGCGGCTCATTCCGATCGAATTCATCCGGAACATTCTCATCTATACTTGTTCCGGGCTCGGCTTCCTGGGCGTTCTCGCGGCGTTCGGCTTCGAGATTTTCATGATGTCGAAAGACCCCGAAGGCCGGCGCTGGGGAGACAAAAAAGCCGATACGATCGTCCTGATGGATTGAGGTTTCCGGTCAGGCCCGCTTCAGCGTGACGATTCGCCGGGCGGTCAGCCATTCCATAAAAAGAATTCCCGTCATCGATCCGACGACATCGATCATCCAGTCGATCGCTTCACAACTGCGGAGTGGAACGAACGATTGGTGAATCTCATCACTGATCGCATACAGCGCACAGAACGCCAGGCTTGCGTGAAACCGCCTGAACCGGTCGGGAAGGGGCCTGCCGAGCCAGACGACCGCCCATGCCAGCGTGCCGAGGCCGGCATACTCGATGAAATGCGGAATCCCGCCCGTCGGCAGCAGCAACTCCTCCGTTGGCCTTGACCGCGATGAAATGAAAAAAATGACGGCGCAGTAGCAGACCGTCATCAAAACAGCCTGCCCCCGTGAAAGCCTGAACTTCATTCCCCGCTTCATTACGACTACGCTCTTTTCCAACGATGCCGGAGAGGGTATCATACCAAAACCGACATGAACAGAAACCACCTGCTCCTGATCGGCATGGTGCTGCTCACCCTGCCGCTGCTCTGGCTTTTCGTGCCCGAGCAGAAGCCCGGCACGATCAGTTCGCTCGACGGCGTCACGCTTTCCAATATCAACGGCCAGAAATTCAAGCTCTCGGGAATGATGTCCGGCAAGAAGCTCCTGCTCGTCTTCTGGTCGATCACCTGCGGGACCTGCATCGAAGAGATTCCTTTCGTCATCAGACTGCACGAGAAGCTCGGCGGCAGGCTCTCGGTCATAGGCGTCCATCCGCCCGGCTACCCGCTCTCGAAAATACAGAAGTTCGTCAGGAAATTCCCGCAGCCGATTCCCTACATGCTCGCGATCGACGATTCGATGCAGCTCAGCCGCGCGTATGAAGTCACCGTCCTGCCGAAGATGGTGCTGCTCGACATGCGCGGCAACGTCCTCTACAGCCATATCGGCTACGATACATCCATGGAGGCCGAGATCGAACATGCCGTCACTTCGAAACTCTGAGCGGAACGCCACGGCGCGAACCTGTGCCCGTGCGGTTCTCATTCTCTCATTCCTGCTTCTCGGCGCGCCCGTTTCCCGGGCAGACCAGTCCGCGACCGGAACGTTCGTGGTTGCCGGCCGGAAGGCCCCCGTTCTGACCCTCGAACGACTGGACGGCGGCGATATGACGTTTCCCGAGCGTGGTCGCTGGACCATCGTTTTCTTCTGGTCGCTCTTCTGCCACGTCTGCATCGAGGAGCTGCCGATGCTCGCCGAGGAGGTGGCGGCGTTGCCGCGGGATGCCGTGCAGGCCGTGTTCGTCTCGATCGATACGGCGCGAATGAAAAAGGGCCTCGGGAACTTTCTGAAGAAACGGAACCTCGACATCTGCGTCGCTCTCGACCGGATCGTCGCCTCGGCCAGTTACGAAGCCGCCGATGCCTGGGGCGTGAAACCGACGCCGGCCGTCTTTCTCGTGAACCGTGAGGGGGTCGTGACCTACTCGTGCGAAGGCCCCTTCGACCCGGAAAAACTCTTCGGACCTCTTCGGACCGCCCTGAAAGCGTCGTCCTCCTGTTCGGTGGCGTCGGACGAGACAGTCGTTGTGGAAACGGTGTCCCTGACAGCTTCCGCACCCGTTCCGGCGGCCGGGGCGGCGTCTTCCGTCGTTCAGCCCTGAGTCCGGAATGGAGCAGCGCATGGAAGGATTCGTTCAGGTATCCAGAACAGCCGTCTGGGCGACGGCCGTTCTTTTTGCTCTCGTGACCGGCGTTCTGATGCTCGTTATGCTGAATCTTGATCTCGACGAGCTGCTTGGCGCCGGCAACCTCGTGATGAAGGTCGGTGGAACGGCCGTCTCGCGCGCCGACTTTGCCGAACTCAAGCACCTTTCCGGGCCGAAAACCGAAAAGATCGGCGACGCGGCGTTCGCCGAGGAACTGCTTGAAACCCTTCTTCTCGCCGAGGCCGGACGACGGCTTCGCCTCGACAGGCAGACCGATTTCGTCAGCCGCGTTCAGGCGTTCGACCGCGCGATCGCCGCGGCATCGGGGCCGATCGACCTCTCGAGGTCGCTCTTCCTCCTCGATGAATTGGCCCGCAGAACTCGGGCGGGAGTTCTCGAGGCCGCCGATGCCGAGCTTCTTGCGGATCCCGACGATATCGGGCAGCCTGCCTCCGGAACCCCGGAAGAAGCGGGGCCTGCGAGACTGCACCTTAAAACCATCCTGGCCGCGAATGAAACGTCGGCTGAATCCGTGCTGACGGACGCGGCCGACGGCGTCCCGTTCGCCGTGCTGAACGCGAGCTGGTCTCGCTCTCCCTATGCCGCGACCGGCGGCGACCTGGGCTGGGTCGGACCGGAAGACCTCCCGCCGGGAATCTACGAACGGTGCGAGAGCACGCCGGTCGGCTCGCTCACTCGTGCGTTTTCCGACGGGAACGGCGTTCATCTCTTCCTCGTCGAGGCGAAGCCGGTTGCCTCCCCGGGACAGGAAGACCGCCGCCGTCTCGGCAGAATCCGTGCCGAGCGCCGTCAGCGTGCACTCGACCGGTTCATGGAAAACGCGAAGGCGAATATCCCCTGGTTCGTCCATCCCTCTCTGCGACGACCGTGAAGAATGATTATATCTAGGAGTATTGTATGAGGAATGTCTCCAGGACGCATTATCTCGTGCTTCCCTCGTATCAGATCCGCCTGGTCGCGTTTCTGGTTTTGATCATGCTTATAGGCTCTCTCCTCCACGGCCTGTTCCTGTATCGGATCACGGCGCGCAATATCGAGGAGGGCTTCTTCTCCGCCCACAATCGGCTCCGCTCGACGTGGGAGATCCTCAAGCCGGCGGTCGTCGTCACCAACGGCCTGTCGTTCCTGCTCGTGTCGCTGACGTTTCTTCTCGTCACGATTCTTCTCACGCACAGGCTTGTCGGCCCCATGTTCAAGATCGCCGGCCGCCTGAAAGAACTCGCGAAGGGCCGCTTCGACCTCGCTCCCGTGAAACTGCGCCGCGGCGACGAGGGCACCCTGCTGAGCGACGCCGTGAACGAACTCCAGGACGACCTGAAGAAACGGTTCACGACCCTGGCCGTGCTCCGGGAAAAGATGGCGATGGGTATCAAGGTGCCCGACGAGCAGGTTTCCCAGGCCCTGAACGACGCATTGCGGGATATCCGACTCGCCGAAGCCTCAAAAAACGGCGACGACACCCGCGTCGCCTGACCGCCCGTATGAGCGTCATTTCCCGTATCCCCATGGGGGCTCGCCACGACGAATTTGTCATCGGATTGTGTAGATTGATTGCTATTGTATTGATGACTATATCTTGTGTCTGCCCTGCGACTGCCGAGCCGGGCTTCGATCACCAGCTGGCTGCTTCTCGCGCCAACTGCACCGTCTGCCATGTCGCCGCGGCCACCGCACCTGCGCTTCTTGCCCCAAAGGCCGGGAACTGGTGCGCTTCCTGCCACGGCGATCAGGCCGCGAACGTCCACCCCATGGGAGTTCCGGCGTCGGCGGCATGCGGTCTGCCGCTCGAGCCGGGCGACCGCATCGGCTGCCTGACCTGTCACTCGCCCCACCAGGTGCCTCTTGCATCCGAGCCCTGGACGGTCGGGGAACGGCAGCGGCAACGGAGCGGCCTCTATCTCACGTATCTGCTTCCGTTCCGGAATGCGTCGGGTGAACTGTGCAGACGCTGCCATGCGGACCCCGTCTCGGTGATGCGCGAGGGTGCCATACATCGCCCGCGGAGTTTCGAGAGCCGCGGCTACGCCGGCTCGATGTCGTGCATGCCGTGTCATGCGGAATTATATCGCGAATGGTATATCACCCCGCATGCCCGGATGACGCGCAAGCCTGGAGACGTGAAGGGCCTGCCGGCACTGTCCGCCGCCGATCTCGAATGGCCTCCCGAACGGGTGAAA
>MWAR01000102.1 GCA_002068715.1 bacterium ADurb.Bin374 | reverse complement strand
CCAGCGTCTGTGTTATCATTTGATATGATTGAATCTTCTCGTCCGGGAACATACGCGATGAAAGCATTTATCCGCCTGTTTGTCGTTCTGGCGACGGTATTTGGCTGCCTTGCCACGGTATGTGCCGCCGGTGAAACAGGCTCGGGCCGGGAGTCGATCGAACGGGCGGGCGCCGCGGCCGCGGCCAATCGCAATCTCGTGCTGGTGAAATTCGGCGCGGAATGGTGCCCCTGGTGTCGCGACATGGAGAAGATCTTCCGTGAGCCGGTGATGGTCGAGGCTCTCAAAAAATTCGAGTTCGTCGATCTCGACGTGGGCAAGCGCAGCACCGTCGATGGAAAGAAACGCTATGAGCGGCATTACGACCTGATGATGACGTATGCGCGCAAGGCGTTCATTCCCCAGTTGTTCATCCTGGACAAGAAAGGCCGCCTCGTGGCCCGTCTCGACCCCGTCGATTACGAACGGACCTCCGGCCCCGAAGGCAACGACCCGGAAAAACTCGCAAAACTTCTCAGCCGGTACAGACTTCCGTAACCGACGAGCCGGATATCTGAAAGGAATGGATTCGATGAGGAATACGCTCTTCGCCGCCGCACTTTCCGCCACGATATTGCTGTGCCAGGCCCCGCTCCGGGCCGCCGCGCCGGCTCTCCCCCCGGGAGGAGTGCAGATGGCGCCGTTCGAGACTCCAACGATGTATGCGATGAATTCGGAAACGGCGATGAATCGTATCCGGAAGGGCTTTTTCGACCAGGTCTACCGAGGGTTCGGAGCGCGGAAAGCCGATCGGATCGGCCGCGACGAACTGCTCGGCTTCCATTTTCTGCTCGATACCGACTGCCAGTCGCACGGTCTGCGCACGCTCATCAAGAAGCACGAGATGGCGGGCCGCCCGTCGGCCGAGGCCCTGGACTTGGCGCGCAGAGAGCACGTCCAGGTGCTCCGGCAGACGTTCGCGAAGCTCGAGTCGCTCAGGAACCTGTTCGAGAACTACAACGGCAAGGCCGAGATGCTCGAGAAAACAGGCATTCCCGACCCCGAGTCACACTTCATCTTCACCTCGCCTAATCTGGGCGTCGCGAAATTCTACGGTCCCATCGTGCTCGTCATCGAAGAAACGCGGCCGCGCGGCATGGATCTGAACAGCATCGCGCGGGACTCGAAATACTACACGGTCGCGCGGTTCCTGAAGAACCTGGCCGAGTTCCAGTTCCGGTCTATTTTGTCCGACTACGTTGCCGACCGCGACGAATACGTGCTGCCCTCCTATCTCTCTCCGGCCGACGTGAAAGGGCTGATCGTGCACGATCCGTCGCCCATCGTGATCGCGAACCGGGTCGTCATTCCGCCCCCGGCCGTGCGGCGCGTCTACCGCAAATACATGCGGAAGGGGGCGATGACGATCGACGTTCTCGACGGAAAGGACCGGCTGATCGCCCGCCTCTCCGCGAGTCCATCCGCTACGGATATAGAAGAGTCTATAGAACGATCCCCCGAAAAACTGCCAGCAGACATTGCCGCCGCGTGGAATGCGTACGTCGAAAAGCTGCGCCGCCGCCGGTGATTCGCTGAAGGGGACCAGCAGCCGTTCGCGCTGAGCCTGTCGAAGCACGAGAGACCTCCGCCCTTCAGCCCTTCGCCAGGCCTGGGGCGAACGGGCGGTTTCGTTCTGCAGGACTCAGTACGCGGTTCTCAAGCGGTCTGGGCGCGGGAGCGGGCGTTTGCGAGAAACAGGCAGAAGGCCGTGAACAGAAGACCCAGGACAAAGCCTGGCAGAGGCGCGAGGCCGAAGCCCAGTTTCGGGTTGGTGAGAATGAAGACGGATGCGACGATGCTCATGAATGCCGCCGGGATCAGCGTTATCAAGTAGTTGCGGCCCAGCCGGCGCAGGTAGACGGTGCATGCCCAGAGGGTGAAGACCGAGAGGGTCTGGTTGAGCCAGGCGAAATACCGCCAGACGACACCGAAGTCGATCGTACAGAGCCAGCCGCCGATCAGAAACAGCGGCAGGGACAGCAGGATCCGGTTGATGAACGGCTTCTGCGTCAGGCCCGTCAGCTCGGCTAGAATCAGGCGCGCCGATCGAAACGCGGTGTCGCCCGTCGTGACCGGCAGGGCGACGACCCCCAGCAGAACGAGGATCATGCCCCAATGGCCGAGCTTGTTTCCCACGGCCCGCACGACGACGACCGCGTCGCCTGACGGGCCGAGCATCTTCTGAAGCTCGGCGGTCGACCCGTGGCAGATGGCGATGGCCGCCGCGGCCCAGACGAGGGCGATGAACGTCTCGGTCAGCATGGCTCCGAAAAAGACGCGGCGGGCGAAGCCTTCGCCGGTGATCGTGCGCGCCATCATGGGCGACTGGGTGGCGTGAAACCCCGAGATCGCACCGCAGGCGACGGTGATCATCATCACCGGCCAGATCGGAGTGCCGGCTGGGTGCAGGTTCTCGAACGTCAGTTCGGGGATGACCCAGATGCCCGAAAACATCCGGTACACGATCAGAATCACCATCATCAGCAGAGCCAGGCCGAAGATCGGGTAGATCCGTCCGATCAGCTGATCTATGGGAAGAAGCGTCGCCAGAAGGTAATACGTGAAAATCAGGACCGCCCAGAAAAGCGGTTTCGCAAGGAGGCCGCGCTCCGCCGACGACGGAACTGCCGATGTTTCCGATGCGCCGCGCGCGAAGGGATCCTCGAGCTGGGCGCCGGATGCCGATGAGCCGGCCGTCTCGGATGTTCCGGGAACGTTCATGTCGGCGAGGATTTTCGCCGGGCCCATGACGAAGACGGCGCCGACCATCACGAGCAGCACCATCACCAGCAGAATCATCACCCGCTTGGGGCCGTTTCCCAGATATGTGCCGATGATCTCCGGGAGCCCCGCGCCGTTCGATCGGATTGATATATATCCAGAAATATAATCATGGACTGCGCCGATGAAGATGCCGCCGAAGACGATCCAGAGAAAGACGACGGGGCCCCACAGCGCCCCGGCGATCGCTCCGAAGATCGGTCCGAGACCGGCGATATTCAGAAGCTGGATGAGGAAGACGCGCGGCCAGGGCATCGGGATGTAATCCACGCCGTCCTGGTTCGCGATGGCGGGCACCTGGCGGTTTCGGTCGATGCCCAGCGTCCGGTCGAGGTATGCGCCGTAGACAAAATACGCGGCGAGCAGAAGAAGCGAGGAAAGACAAAATGTGATCATGAATCCCCCTCCACGACGTATTGTCCGCCTGACGACGCGGACTGTCGATACGGTTCCCGGTTCGATTTTGGCCGGGACATCCCGATTTCTAACGTTATTGTGCCGCGGGGCGCGAAAATCTGCAAATCGTGTCGGTATACAAGGGTGCGTCACGGTCATAGAGCGATGTGCCCCACATGCAATTGGCCTGCGCCGCGTGCGCAGGGGCGGATCGTGAGTCACCCGGATCGCCTGTGATGAAGCTTGATGTTTCCCCCGTACGGGTATAAGATGCGCCCGCGAGAGGAGCGAGGCATCGATGGTACTGATCGTGGACCTTGGTAACACGGATATCGTTTTCGGCCTCCGGAGAGGCGGAGAGATCCTGTCGCCGTTCCGGATGTCTTCAGTGTCTCCGAAAACAGCCGACGAGATCGGCGTTTTCGTCCTCCAGATGCTCGGCCAGCATGGCGTTCAGCCGTCGCAGGTCACCGGCGTTACACTCTGCTCCGTCGTTCCCGACCATCTGGCCCAGGCCGTGAGATTCGCCGAGGAATACCTCGGGCGGAAACCCATCGTGATCCATACGGGCATGCCCGCGCCAGTCCGGGTGACGGTCGATGTCCCGGCCGAACTCGGAACGGACCGGTTTGCAAACGCTGTCGCAGGCTTCGTGAGGTTCGGCGGTCCGCTGATCGTCGTCGACTTCGGCTCTGCCACCACCATGACCGCTGTCACCGCCGCCGGGGAACTGGTGGGCGGAACGATCATGCCGGGCCTGAAGACATCGGCCCAGGCGCTTTCCGTCAAGGCGGCGCGCCTTCCCTTCATTCCGCTGACGGCACCGAATACGTTCCTGGGGAAGAACACGCTGGCCGCGATGCAGTCTGGCATCGTTCACGGCCATGCCGGCGCCGTCTCCCACCTCGTGGCAGGCCTCCGGGGCGAGCCCGGATTGTCGGGGGCGAAGGTCGTGGCGACGGGCGGGTTGTCGGCCCTGCTCGCCCCGCTCTGCCCGTGTATCGACTCGGTCGAACCCCTGCTGACGCTCGAAGGGATCGGGATCCTGGGCGAAGCGGCAGCCGCTGCCGAACGGGGCGGCCGGTGAACATCGGCGTCGGCATTCTCGGAACGGGCCGGCTCGCGACCGCCCTCGTTCCGTACCTACTCGGAAAGGGGATCTCCGTTTCCGGAATCTGGGGCAGGAATGCCGCCGAGACGCGCCGGATCGCC
>MWAR01000101.1 GCA_002068715.1 bacterium ADurb.Bin374 | reverse complement strand
GACACGCCGGCGTCACGAGATCTCTGGCGCTATCTCCCGCTGCCTGGCAGTCGCCAGGAGGCGATTCCAGATATTCCCAAGGAGCCGGCCCAGCCCTTCGATCCGCGAACGATGCTTCCGGCTGAACTGCGCCATCCGGGCGCCGCCGACCCACTTCCCACATCGTGCGGGTCGGGTCTCGTCGTCGATGCCGTCACCGGCAGACCCATTCCAGGTGCCGTCGGAACGATCGACGGGAAGGCATTTGCAACGGACGTTCAGGGGAGATTCATGATTCCGGACGGCACGTCGGATGCGATTCGCGATGTTTTCGTCGCCGTCAACGGGTATCGGAGCCTTTCGTTCCGGTGGAATCCCGGGTTGAGGCCGGAGCTGAAGCTGTCGCTCAAACAGTTCCGGGCCCCCGTCGACATCCGCGTGCTGACAGCGGCTGGTGATCCCGCGTCGGGAATCAGCATTTCACTTCCGGACGCGCCTGCTTGCATGACGGACGATGATGGAATGGCCAGGCTCCGGTCGGTCCGCCCGGGGTATCACCACCTGCTCGTGACGGCACCGGAGAAGACCTCCACGACCATGCTCATATCCGTCGCCGAGAGCGGCGGCGTACATACCATCAGGCTTCCCGCCTCGTTCGCGTTCTGATCTCCGGCCCTTCTCCGTCGAGTCCAGGAGAATGAAAACCGCCCGTTCGCCCTGAGTTTGTCGAAGGGCGAAAGCCTCTCGTGTTTCGACAAGCTCGGCACGAACGGGAAATTGGCTTTTGTTATGCAGGAATCAAGAAACGAGGGCGAACATGCCGTCGGCTCGTCGTTCGGCCCTGCCTGTCGAGACGAGTTCGGATACGAGAGCTCTCAACAGCTCCGGATCTCCGCCAAAGATGTGATGGAGCTGTTCGAACGTGCAGGGATGCCTGCCAAGGAGTTCGATGATGTCCGGCCCGGTCGGTTGACGCTGCGATGACGCCGGCTTGGGAAGCGGCGAATGATCGAACACCGTCGAGACGGGGATCTTCAGGTCCAGGGCCGTCCTGACCCCTTCCAGGAGGTCGGGGGCCGCCACGGCCAGCGCCCCATCGACTGGGCTTCGCACAGCGGAATTGAGATACACGGCTCCCAGGCCGGGGAGTTCTCTGAGAAACCGGCCAAGGTCCTCTGTCTCGCGGGGGGTGTCGTTGAGACCCGGACAGATGAACACCTCGAGCTCGAGAAAGCCGGAGAACTCGGCCCCGAAAGTTTTCAGCCCTTGTAATATATTTGACAATTTTATATCAGGCGATGGGCGGTGGATAGAGCGCCACGTTTCTTCATGCACGCTGCACAGGGTCGGCATCACGCGATCGGCAAGGCAGAGATCGGCACGGACGTCCGCGCGGTCGAGAAGCGACCCGTTCGTGATGACGCAGATGGGAGCAGCGCTCAACTCCCGTATACCTCGAAGGACGGCGCCGAGCCCCGCGTAGAGGGTCGGTTCACCAGTGCCTGAACAGGTGATCCAGTCGGGGGGGTCGATCGTCGCGAGTTTTTCCCGCAGTTCCGAAAGCAGCTCGGCGGGCTCGAAAAACATCCGTCGCTCGGCGCCGAGATGGTTCGTCGCCGTCAGCTGACAGTAACGGCAGTCGTAGGTGCAGGTTTTCGCCGGTGTCAGGTCGAGACCCAGCGACCGTCCAAGTCGCCGGGACGGAACGGGACCGAAGACGCGCGCCGTCATCTTTCGCGTCATTCGACGCTCAGGGCCAAGCCGGCAGTGACCTCGGTCAGCTTGATCTTGTTGCCGCTCGCGGCCAGGTCTCCGCCGAATTCATACGCGGGGGAATAGATCGCATCGACGCGGGCAACGAGCGGGAAGGTGTATTTCCCGAATCTGAAATTGCGGATCTTGTATCCGGCGAAGGCACGGCACAGGCCGTTGACGCCGTCTTTGAGATCGAGGTTGTAGCGGGCTTTTCCGAGATCTTTCAGAGCATCGGTGAACAGGATGATATTGCCGCCGACACCGCCGCCGTAGAAAATCTTCGGACCATTGTAGTAATACCGGTTGAACGAGAACTGGACGCGATCGATGCGCTCGTCGTTCTTCATGCCGAACGGCACCATCGGCCGCCAGGAGTATTCGATGACCTCCGAATACCCGATCTTGCGCTTGATGAAGGCAACGCGGGGCTCGAAAAAGTCCTTGTATCCATTTTTCGTGAACCACCGGGCACCGAACTCGGGAGCGACCTTTTCGAGAACGGGGACCCCGGAAGCCGTCGTTCCGGCCTCTTCCGCCGCCAAGGCCGGCATGCACATCATCATTAGTATAATACTATACGCTATAATTTGTTTCACCGCGGTCGTTCCGCTGGATTCACTGATGTGACGCATCGGGGAGACGTCCTTTCTCACCGGCAGGAGGGCCGGGTCTTCCAGGCGATCACCAGGGCGATCGCCAGGCCGAAGCCGAAGAGAATGTATGGAAGCGGGGAGCGGGCTTCGCGGCATTCGGCCTCGTCCTCGAGATGATCTCGCACGCGCCGCATGCGGTTGAACCGCTGGGTCAGCTGGCGCTTCAGCGGCCCGTCAGGCAGGGCCTCTATCGCATTGTTGAGATCGCCCATGGCCCCATCGAGACCGTCGATCGTTTTCGGGTCGAGCATGCGTTTTCTCCTTTTACGTATGCGCGTATGATAGCAGAATCAATCGACGGATGGCGACGGGCTGCCGGTATACTTGTGGAGTTCGGCCAGCTGCGACTCGGAGAGATTCATCCCCTTGAGGCGGCCGAGGAGCTCCGCCGCTTCGGTCCGCCGGCCGAGGCGGCTGAACCGCTCGACGATTCCGAACATGGTGTCCGGGTCGATCAGAGGGCTTTTCAGAGCCGCCTGATACTGAAGAACGGCTGCATCGGTCTGCCGGCGGGTCCAGAACAGGTCTCCCAGTTTCACGAGGGGGGCCGGGTTCTGCCCGTCGATCTCTAGAGCGCGCCTGTAAGCGGATTCGGCCTGAGCATCCTGGCGGACGGCGAGATAGACGTCGCCCTGCAGCAGGACGAGCTCCGGCGAGTCGGGGTTTTCCGCGACGCCGACGCTGATGATCGACAGCGCTTCCTCCGCAAGGCCATTCGCCAGAAGGGTCTTCGTGAACGGTCCGAAGGCGCGCGGATTGCTTCGCGTCGTCGCGGAAGACGCGGCGGAATCGCCGTTCGCTCCCGACGCGCGTGCCGCCAGCCCGGCTGCATGGCCGCGAAGACCGAGTTCGTCGTATGCCCGGCTCAGCGCCCTGAGGGCGTTGACGTTGTTCCGTTCCTGCTTGAGCGCGAGCAGGTAATGGGCGGCCGCGTCGCTCGGCCTGTTCATCGCCATGTAGACGTTTCCGAGATTCATACGGGCGTTGAAATTCGCCGGAGAAGCGGCCAGGATCCGACCGAACCCATCGATCGCCTCCTGGTATTTCCCGGCGCGGGCCGCTTCGAGCGCGGCCTGGTAGATCGGTTCGGACGTCTCGCTCTCGGTCGAAGGCGGAACGACGACACCTCCGGCAGTTGTCGAACGGATTGCTATCGGAAGCGGTTCAGCCGCGACAGCGACGGGAGCCGGCGCGGGCGGCGCCACAGGGGCGGGAAGCGGTTTTCCGAGAGCCGCGGCAATGCGCGCCGCATAAGGATCGGACGGTGTGAGATAGGCTTTCGCGCTTTCCCAGACAGCTTTCGCTTCAGGCTCCATGCCGGCCTGCTTGAGGTTGAGCCCCGAAAAATACCGGAACTTGAGGTTCGATGGTTCCCTGGCGAGGGCCTTGTCGAACCAGTCCCGCGCCTCGTCGGCCTTCCCCTGTTCCATCGCCAACTGGCCGAGATTGAACATCGCCGGGGCGTAGGACGGATTCGCGGAGAGAGCCCGTTTCCAGCATCCGCCGGCTTCGTCGAATCTGCCGAGTTTCGCGTAAACAAGACCTGTCTCGTCGAACACCTGGGCGGTCGCCGTGTTTTCAGACGCGAGCTCTTTCAGCGCCAGAAGCGCGTCATCGGCGCGGCCGCAGAGCTGGAGGCACCGCGCGCGCAGCAGACGGGCGCGAAGGTCGTTCGGCGAGCCGGAGAGATAGGTTTCGACGAGCGCCAGAGCGTCCTCGTGCCTGCCCATGCGCTCATACAGCGTCGCCTGGCGAAGTCGCGCCCAGGCGGCGTCGGCATGGACGGCAAGATACGTTTCGAGAAGGGCCTGCTGTCCGGCCAGATCGCCGGCGGCTTCGAGCTGAGCCAGCTTCCGGACGGTGTCGGGATCGGGTTCGTCGATCCGGTCGGCCGGTGGTTCTTCTTCCTGGCGGAGGGGAATGGTGTTCGCGAGGTCGGTCTTGAGCGCCAGCGCCTCGGCATGTTCGGGAGCGAATTCAAGCACCTGCTCGACCTGGCGGAGGGCGCCCCGCACATCACCCATGCGTCTCAGCAGGGAGGCATAGGAGACGAGGCCGTCCGCGAAGTTCGGATGGGCATCGACCAGCTCTTTCAGCTCACGCTGGGCTTCGACCAGCCGATCGCCGTCCATCAGCAGCTTCGCGAGGTCGAGACGGGACGTCGGATTGTCGGGAATGATCGCGACAGCTTCCCTGAACGCCTTTTCGGCTTCCGCCGGCCTGCCGGCAGAAGCCTTCGCTTCGCCCAGCCGCCGATATGCGTCAGCAAGTCGTTGTTCGGTCTGCCGAGGCTCGTATTTCATCGCAAGGCATCGCTTCCAGAGCCTGATTGCGTTCTCCGGTTTTCCCGCCTCGAGCGCCTCGGTCGCATCGGCATCGAGCAGGCCGGCCAGCCCCTGTCGGACGCTCTTATCGCCGGGTTGCAGAACCTCGGCCTTTTCAAGCGCCTTCTTCACGTCCTCGTCCGGGCGGTTCAGCGCGACAAGGCTGCGCGCCAGCAGTCGATGGGCCTCCCCGTCGGCCGGGTGGCTTTCGATCTGCTTCCGGGCGAGCCGTTCGGCCGTCTTCGCGTCACCCCGGTCGAGCGCGGCGCGAATCCGGGCGTTGGCCTCGCTTCCCGGGATCTCCTTCTCGCTCTTTTCCGGACGTTCGGTCGCCGCAGAAACCGGATTCCGACGCCGGCCGCCACCACCGCAGCCCGCGAGGGTCGTCGCGAGGAGAGCTACCGACAGCCCCCCGATCAGAAGAGGAGTTCGCATGAAACGCATGGGGAAAAACCTCCGTGAGGGGCTTCGGATGCTGTTTAGATGAACAATTCGCTGACGGAGCGCTTGTCGTAGATGCGCTGGATGGCTTCACCCACCAGTCGTGACAGGGAGATCGTGTGAACGCGGCACTTCTTGCGTTTTTCCTCGTCGAGCGGAATCGAGTCGGTCGTCACGATCTCGGTCACGGCGGAGGCC
>MWAR01000100.1 GCA_002068715.1 bacterium ADurb.Bin374 | reverse complement strand
CCCGCCCCTACACGCTATGAGACGATATCCGAGGCTCTCATACATGCATGGTGAAGAGCGTGATATACTGATTCGCGATTTCCAAACAGACAGAGGAGGCTTGAGATGAGGAACCGCTGGATGAACTGTTTCCAGGTCGCCGTGCTCGGCGCCATGCTGCTGCTTCCGCAGACGGAGGCGCTCGCCAAGAAGCATCGCGAGAACAAGAAGGAAAAAGAGCGCAAAGAGGCTCCGCACCCGAAACATGTCGCCTACGAATACGACCATTACGTTAACCAGAACGTGTATTACAACCGCACGACCCGGACTTATTACTGGATCGAATCGGGGAGGTGGAACCACGGCCCCAGTCTTCCATCCCATTACACGGTCGGCGGCGAGACGGAACGGATCAGGATCGGCGGCGAAACGCCGTACGAGTATCACCGGATCAACTATGAGCGTCTTCCCTACACCTACGGCAAAAAGAATTTCGGGAAACGCCGCGGACCGCCTGCCCATGCCCCGGCCTGGGGATACAGGGAAAAATTCGGTTACATGTATTATCCGAACTGCGATGTGTATTACGATCCGCACGCGAAGCAGTATGCCTGGGTCGAATCAGGCAAAATGAAGATCGGATATGAACTCCCTGACTGGATCAAGGTCGATCCGTACGGCGGCATCAACATCGAGCTCGAAAAGGCCGTCAACCTGGAGAATTTCAAGCGGGTCCTCCGCTGACACCCCGAGCCCTGCGGAAGGTCGCAAGCCAGGCCTTTCGCAGGGCAGTCTCCTTCCTCAGGGGCGCCGTATTATATAGTTTTATATAATATTTATTCCAGCCGTTTTTCTTCCACCGGTTCCGGCCACTCGACGAGGCCGAGATCCCTGACGAAGACGGCATACAGAGTCGGAACCAGCAGGAGCGTGACCAGCGTCGCGATAGCGAGGCCGCCGATCTGGGCGTAACAGAGGGGCTCCCAGAGGGGACCGCCGTGCCTGGCGAGAGGCAGCAGGGCAATCAGGGTCGCCGCGACCGTGATCATGACAGGTCTCAGCCGCATGATGCCGGCGTCGAGCAGGGCGTCCTCCAGGCCGGCGCCGCGTTCCCGCTCTTCTTCGATGAAGTCGAACAGCACGATGATGTGACTGACGATGACCCCGATCAGGCTGGCGACCCCGAGAAACGCCATGAATCCGAACGGCGCGTCCTCCCAGAGCAACACAAGAACGGCGCCCAACATGCCGAACGGGATGGCCCCGAACACGATGAACGGCTTCATCGCGTGGGAAAACTGGAACACGAGGGCCAGGTAGATCATGCAGACCGAGACGCCGAGCACGATCGCCAGTTCCCGGAACCCCTTGTCCTGCTTTTCCTGTTCGCCGGCGATTTCGAGCCGGTATCCCAGAGGCAGGGAAGCGCCGAACGAAGCGAGCCCGGGCCGAAGCCAGGTGATCACCTGCGACGGCAGAAACCCGTCCGCCGCGAAGCATGAAACGGTCACGCACCGGAATTGATTGCGTCGCTGGATTTTCTCGGGCTTCAGCTGGTATTCGAGGTTGGCGACCTGGCCGAGCGGCTGCCGCTGGTTCGTCAGGAGCGAGAACACATACAGATTTTCCAGATCCGAGAGGTGCGCCCTGTTTTCCATCGCGGAGCGGGCAATGACCGGGATCTCCTTGTCGCCTTCCCGGTATTTCGTCAGGGGGAAGCCGTTCACCGCGATCGCCGCCGCCGACGTCACGTCTAGATGCGTGATGCCGGAGAGGTTGGCCCGATCGCCGAGCGTCTCGAGAGAGAGCGTCAGATTGGGCGTTCCCCAGTTGTCTCGGACACGCTCCGAAAACGGGCAGGCCGAGAGCAGCTTTTTGAGACGCGCCGCCTGTTCGCGGAGTTCCGCGAGGTCCTGCCCGAAGATGCGCAGGGAAACGGGCACCCCGACTGGTTCGCCGGTCTCCAGCTGGCGGACATCGAACCGGGCGCCCGGAACCCGCGCCGACAGGGCTTCCTGCAACCGCGGCACCAGGAACCGGGTGGCTTGCTTGTCGGTGACTTCGACGAGGATCTGAGCGTAGTTGAGCTGCTGCAGCTCGGGCGAGACTGAGAACCAGAACCGGGGACCGCCTCCGCCGACGAACGTCGTCAGGTTCGCCAGCACCAGCCCCGAAGCTCCGACCATGCCGGGATGTTCCTTTCCCCACTGTTCCGCCGTGTCTCGAATGACCACCTCCGCCTTCGCGGCGATCTCGTTCGTCGCGGAAAGCGGCGCATCATCCGGCAGCCAAACGTCGACGTAGCTCAGATACGAGAGATCCTTCGCGAAGAACTGCCGCGGAAGGCTTGAAAACGCGATCGCACCCGGAATCAGCAG
The DNA here is from genome assembly GCA_002068715.1 of bacterium ADurb.Bin374. Next base: position 17,540 of record MWAR01000100.1, on the reverse strand, counting down.
GCAGAGTGCAAGCAGCAGGACCATCTTCCGGTGGGCGATGGCCGTCTCCATGAGCCGCCCGTATGCAGCATACAGCGGAGTTTTCCGGAGTTCCCCGATCGATGGTTCCGGAACGGGCCGCAGCAGGAAGCGACTCAACAGCGGAACGAATGTCAGCGATACAATATTTGCAGCTATAAGAGAGCAGGTGATGACCACGGGCAGGCTGTACAGGAACCGGCCGACGTTTCCGGACAGCATCAGGAACGGCAGATATGCAACGATGTTCGTGAGGGTGGCGAAGAACAGCGCCTTGTTGAGCCGCGAGGGGCCGAGCCAGCAGGCCTGCGAGGCCGGAACGCCGTTTCCCAGAAGGCGCTTGATCGAGTCGCCCGCGACGACAGGGACGTCGACCAGCAGTCCCAGCGCGATGATCAGCGAGGCGATCGACACCTGCTGCAGATCGATGCGAAGCAGATGCATCATGCCGAAGGTCATCGCCAGAGTGAGTGGAATGGATGCGGCCAGCAGCAGTGCGGTTCGCCAGTCCCAGAATCCGATCCAGGAGATCAGGACCACCAGGATGACGGCTTCGATCAGGCTCTTGATGAACAGATGGATGTTTTCACTGACCTGAACCGGCTGGTCCGAGGTCCGCTCGAGAATCAGCTCGGCTGGAAGTTGCTGCCGAACCGTTTCCAGCACCCTGTCGACCTCCGCCCCGAATCGGCCGATCTTTTCGCCCGGCCGCATCTGCACGGCAATCGTGACGGCGGGTAACCGCTTCCATGCCCCCTGGGCATCGGGCTTCGAGAGGTAGTTCAGGAACCTGGGCGGATCCTGGTAGCCGCGGAACTGCTCGAACAGGTCACGGAGATAGAGCGGCGTTCCGGAGTTTCCGACCGATAGAAGCACGCTTCCGAGCTCCTCCGGGCTCTGGAAGGCGCCCGATCCCTCGATCATGATGTTCCGATCGGCGATGTTCAGCATGCCCCCCGGCTGAAGACGGTTTCTGGCTTCGAGCAGCGCCGGGAGATCGGCGGGCTTGAGGCCCTGGGCGGCAAGGCGTTCCTGCTTGAAGACCAGGTAAATCGCCTCCTGGAGGAGGCCGACCCGATTGACCTTCGAAACCTGAGGCAGCGTCTTGAGGTTTTTCTCGATCAGCTCGGTCATTGTATCGAGCTGTCGATAGGAAAACTTCGGCCCGGCCACCGCGGCCATCGCTTCACGCGTCGCGGCGGGGTCACGCACGAGAAACGGTTCCCAGGCTTCGAGCGATAGTTCCGGCCACTGCATCTCGTCCTCGAGAAACGCCTTGATCAACGATTTGATCCGTTCGTCGGGCAGCGGGCTGGAGAAATCGGCCCCGACCATGCCGGCGATCTCGAACGTGCGAATGTCCGTCGCCCGGGCTTTCTCCTGCAGAAACCGGGCGAACATCCGGACCGGGCGGGCCAGGAAATCCCTCACGGGAAAATGCGGCAGGCACAGCACGGCCGACACCCTGTCCGGCGAGGAGGCGCCGGAGCGCAGTTTCAGGATTTCATCCCGGAGGAAACGGGCGCGAACCTCTATCTCCTTCCCGTCGACGAGCGGGCTCGCGACGGTCAGCATCAGCGCCGAGGTGTCGCCGAAATCCTTGATGAAATTGATCGGCCCCGCCCCGGCCGGAAGGGAAACGGTGTTCAGCTTGAGGGCGATGTCGTCGAACTCTCTTCCCGTCTCGGCAAGCCGCTTGTCGAGCGTCACGAACACGATCGACACGTTCGTGCGCGAGGTCGACTCGATGGTTTCGACCCATGCGTTCTCGGCGACCTTCGTCTCGATCCGCCTGGTCACCAGCTGTTCGATCTTCTCTGCCGAAGCCCCCGGCCAGGCCGTGATGGCAACCGCGAGATGGACCGGAATTTCCGGATCCTTGCGCTGCGGCATTCCGAGATATCCGTAGACACCCCAGAGCAGCACCGAGATCAGCAAGACCCAGGCGACCTGCCTGGACCGGACGAAGAACCGGGGAAGGGCCGTCCGGAGGGATGTTTCCTCTCGGGGAGTGGCGTCGAGATGCGATGACATGGCGTCGCCTCACCGCGACTCTTCGACAACGTGGACCTGGTCGCCGTCTTCGAGGAATGCCGCCCCGGAAATGACGATTTTTTCCCCTGGAAGAACGCCGGATTCGACGGAGATGCGGTTACCGACCGGTCGGCCAAGCTTCACCTCCCGGCGATGGGCGATGGTTCTGCCCTCCGAAGCGGTCAGCTGGAAGACGGCAAAGGATTCCCCGTCGCCCGGTCCCGGGACGATTGCTTCGAGAGGGATCAGCCCGATTCCCTTTCCCATGTCAGGGGGCAACCCGACCTGGACGATCATTCCCGGCTTCAGGACGGCCTCGGGATTTGGAATCGTCACCTCGACGTCGAACAGGCGAGTCTTCTGATCGGCGCTCATGGCGATCTTAGTCACGTTTCCCCGCACCCGGTATTCCGGCCGGAAATCGAGCGTGCCTTCGAGTTCCATGCCGACGGAAACCTTGTCCAGAAGCCGGTCGGGAATGGAAAACCTGAGTTTGAGCGGATCGATCTGCGCAACGACGAACCCCACCGTCCCCGGGCCGATGAGGGCCCCGGACTCGATGTTCCGGGAAAGGACGAATCCCTCGAGAGGAGATCGCAGCGAGGTATCGCTCGTCACGGACTCGATCTCGCGCACCATGGCCTGCGCCGCCTGGATTTTCGCCCGGACGGCCTCGACGGAAGCCCGGGCGGCGGCGAGGGCTTCATCCGCATTGCGGCTGCGCGTCCGCGCCGTATCGCGGTCGACGCGGGTGATGGTGTCGTTCGCGAACAGTCGCTCGGCACGCAGATAATCGTCCTGTGCTTGCCGGGCCGTGTTCGCGGCGGCGGATGCCTGTGCCTGAACCGCGATTAGCCCCGATTGCGCTTCGAGAACGCCCGCCTGTGCCTGTGACATGCGCGAACGGTATTCCCGGTCCTCGACCTGGGCCAGAAAAGCCCCCGAGGCGACGCGATCGCCGGTCTGCAACAACCTCGCGAATCCGGCGGGCTCGACGATTTCAGCGATCCGCTTCACGTATCCCCCGGTTCGGAAGGCCACGGGAACGACGACCCCCGGCTCGATGGTTCCGGAATATCTGAGCGAAACCGCCCGCTCGTGGTCCGACACGATTCCGACGGTTACGGGTACGGGACGTTTCACCACCGGCCGTTCCCCGTCCGCACAGCCGGACAACCCGGCGAGACTGGCCGCAGCCGCGAGCAGCATCATGCGCATGCCGGTCGGTTTCATCGATGTCCCCCCAGTCGCTGCACGCAAGTGCATATAACTTCATATATTTTATATTGCATATATATCACTTTTCGCGACGTTTCGTCGACCGGCTTTTCAGGCATCCCGCATTGACACGTCCCTTGCCCGGAGGCGGCAGCAGGATGTTCGCGATCACGCGGCTCATCCCGTCGACCCCGGGATTCGTCGGCACGTTTATCAGGGCTGATTCCATCGCCCGAAAAAGGACGGCATAGATGGCCCAGGCCAGGTCCGCCGGATCCACGTCCATGATCTCGCCGGCGGCGATACCACGACGGATGATCCCTTCCAGCGTTTTCAGAAACCGCTGAATGACGGCATCGACACGTTCGCAGATCCCGACTTCCTCGGAGTGGGAAAACGCCAGGCTGAACAACAGTCTCGTCAGGACGGGGTTCTGCCCTGATGCGAGAAGCCCCTGCCGGCACAGTTCGAGAAGCTGTTGTTTGGGGGACAGACCGCCAGGCAGATCGTGCTGAAGCAGCTGGTCGTAGCCGATCAGCGCCTGCTCCACCAACGCCTCGAACAATGCTTGCTTGTTTTTGAAATAGTAATAGAGCATGGGCTGGGTGACCCCGGCTGCGGTGACGATCGCACTTACCGTTGTCCCGCTGTAGCCATGCCTGGAAAACAGTTCCAATGCTACCTCCAGGAGCCGCTCCCGCATCTGCGCCCCCCCGGAAGACAGGACCGGATCGACTTTCGACGGCATCATCCCTGCGCCCACAAATTACTTACTGATTAGTAGGTTACTTATCAGTAAGTATACGTTTGGCCATTCCACCTGTCAAGGCGGGCTTTCCTGGCGTTCCCACATATGGCCGAATCTCTTTTTTTAGCACAAGAGGATTTCATCGCTCTCTGTGAAACCTCCGTGCTTTCGGGATCTGGTGGCGAAATTTTCTCTGTGTCTCTGTAGCGAAGCGGTCTCTGGGACCTGTGATTCAGAAGGTATGAAAATGGTATAGTGGAAAAACCCCGAATGAATCCGGAGACAGGCAGTAGATGAACCGTTGGCCCCTTGTGACGCGATGGATCGCGACGTGCCTCGTCTTTTTCGCCCTTCCGGTCCTGCTTGTCGCGTATGGCCTCGGCATCCGCTGGAACACCGTCGAGCAGGAGTCGATCGAGGAATCGTATCAGCTTCTCGATAATGCGCTTCTGACGTTCCGCAAGCGCGAAAACACAGCAGACCTTCTCGGCAAGCTTGTTTCCAAACTTCGAGAAGTCGCAGACAGATCGAACGACCGGATCGGGACCCTCCGACGGGGAATCGCGACTCTCAAAATGCGGTTTCCGGGGATTCTCCGGTTCACCGTCACCGATTCCGAGGGGACCATCATTCCTGAACTCACGGACGGCACCCCCTCGAAACTTCTCGTGAAGCGGCTGTACGAGGCAGTTTCGAAATTTCCTGCCGAGGCACGGCCCGAAGACAGCGAAAACGATGTCATGCGCGGCAAAATCGCGCAGATGTGGTCGATGTTCCAGGCATTCATCGGTCGAGAAGCCCCGCTGGCGCGGATGAATCTCTACCACCGCAGCCTGTTCGAAGCCTCCTTTTTGGAAGAAGGGAGATGGTTCGGGTATACCACCACCTCGAAGGGCGGCATCTTCTTTCACGCGAATCACGTTCCCGACTGGCCTCTGCTGGCCATCCGGGACCTGATGGCCCGTTTCATGAAGACTCGTGCCGCTCGCCTTGGTATAACGGTCGGCATTCATGATCTCAACTCCCAGGCCCCCATACCCCCAGATCTCGCATTGGCACTGGGCGAGTATCAGCGGTCCACCCGCGAGCACCACCTGTTCGGCGACAAGCTGTTCACCGTGATGCCGCTCACTCACACCTCACGACTCTGGGCAAGCCGGCCAAGGAGTGTGGCCGTCGATTTCACGCAGGCACGCTTGCTGTTCACGGCGATCGCCTCCCTTCTTTTCGGCATCTGCACCATCATCAGCTATCTCGTGATGGTCCGCGGCGTCCGGTTCCAGTTTCCGATCAGATGGCGGCTCGTCGTCCTGTTCGGTTTCGCGAGCGGCATTCCCCTCGCCGTCGTCATCTTCGCGGGCATGGATTATCTCGATCAGAAGTACAAAGCCCGCATCCGCCAGACTCACGACGAATGCGAACGGGCCCTGCGGGCCTTCGACGCCCGTTTTCCCCAGATGCGCGGCATGATGGAGATCACGTTCGGCAAGCTGGTCAACACCTGCCGCACCAACGGCAACAATCTCGGCCGCGTGCGGAAAGTGATGGAATTCTTCAACAGGCGGTATCTCTCGAACAACATGGTTCTGTATGACACCGCCGGCGAAGTGGCCGTCGATCTCGACAAGGAAACGAGCGAGGAGGGCCGGAAGGCGAGGAAGATGATGGGACTCGTCGGGGCCCAGGTCATCGCGAACCTGAACCAGGAACGATACTCCGGCAAGCTCGACACCGCGTCCCTCATCATGGAAACGCTCGCTCACGGAGAGAACCTCGCGACCAACCTGACCCGGGAAATCGGCCGCATCCTCAATCTGTCGCTTGCCGGAAACGAGACCTGGATGCTGATGCTCCCCGTCAGGAATTCGAGCGGCCGGGTCACCCACATGATGCTTGCCTACTGGCGGAAGTTCGCTCTCGAGTGTGTATATCTATCGAAATATCTCGTGCCGTCCCAGCGGGCATTGCCGGGACTGCGCATCTACGGGTGGAATTCGAGCGAGAAAAACACGCCGGTCGACTTTCCTCTCGCGAAACGGCTGGCCCCGCTTCTTTCCGATCTCAGGCTAAAACAGTCGACGACGATCGGCCAGCTCACCGGGCTCGATCAGGTCTGGCTTGCGACCGGCATCAAACCAAAGGAACTGACGAATCATCTCCTGATCGGTCTCGTCCCGAAAGCGCCGATCATCGAGGAGATGAAACTGCTCGAGCGCCGGATCTGGGTGTTCGCCGGCATGATCATCGTTATGAGCATCTTCCTCGGCATCCATCTCTCCCAACGCTTCCTCACGCCGATCGGCGAGCTGGCGACAGGCGTCGACGCGATCAGCCAGCGCAAATTTTCACATCGCGTCCCGGACGCCGGCCAGGATGAACTGGGCGATCTCGCCCGGACGTTCAATGGCGTCATGGAAGGCCTCGCCGACCTCGAAGTCGCGAAAATCGTCCAGGAGAGCCTGTTTCCCTCGAACGAGGTAAAGGCCGGCGAATACGGGATCTACGGCGAGTCCCATACCATGACGGCGCTGGGCGGAGACTATTTCGATCTCCAGCAGCTTCCCGACGGCAGGGTCCTCCTTCTGGTCGGTGATGTCTCGGGCCATGGTGTTCCGGCCGCCCTCGTCATGGCCATGGCGAAGGCGCTCGTCGAGCGCGAGATCGAACAGCCGACGACCCCGGAATCAATATTAAACGTCATACATCGAGTGTTATTCAGAACACTGAAGCGGAAGCGGATGATGACCTGTTTTCTCGCCATCCTCGACCCTGCCCGGAACAAGATGGCATACGCGAACGCCGGGCATAATTACCCGGTGAAGTTTCGTACCGGCCAGCCGCCGCTCTTCCTCGAATTGAACGGACTGCCCCTCGGAAGCATGAAGAAGAACCTGCTGACACCGGCCGAGACGGATCTTCTGCCGGGCGACCGCATCGTGTTCTACACCGACGGCATCATCGAGGCGAAGGTCGGAAGCCAGCCGGTCGGGTATCAGCGCATGAGCGAAGAGATCGCCATACGTCTTTGCGACGATGCGCGCAAGAGTTGCGAACGCATATTCGCCTGGCATCGAGACCTCACGACCGACACGATGCAGGAAGACGACATCACCCTGCTCGTCCTCACCCGAGCGTCTGCCCCGACCCCGCCCGAATCCCCCAAAGCCCCGTCGTAATGCGCAACAGCCTGCCCTCGCTTCCCATCTCGGAAACGATTCCCGACATCAGGCGCATCCTGACGGAAGGCCGGAATCTCGTCCTGACGGCGGCGCCCGGCGCTGGAAAGACGACGATCGTCCCGCTCGCCCTCCTCGACGAGACATGGATGTCCGGCGAGCGTATCCTGATGCTCCAGCCCCGCCGCGTGGCGGCGCTATCGTCGGCACGCCGGATGGCGGCGCTTCATGGAACGCGCCTCGGCGAGACGATCGGGTATCAGGTGCGGTTCGACAAGCGCACAGGGCCGGCCACGCGCCTCGAAGTTCTGACCGAAGGACTTCTGACGCGCAGACTCCAAGGCGACCCGTTTCTCGAAGGCGTCGGCCTCGTCATCTTCGATGAATTTCACGAGCGCAGTCTGCAGGGCGATCTCGGTCTGGCCATGACGCGTGAGATTCAGCAGACGGTGCGACCGGACCTGCGGATCCTCGTCATGTCCGCCACGCTCGATCCGACGCCGATCTGCCGTTTTCTCTCCCCCTGCCCGTCGCTCGAGGGCAAAGGGTTTCTCCACCCCGTCACCCGGGTGTGGGCGTTGAAGCAGTCAGGCCCCGACATCTGCAGGGCGACGGCCGACGCGGCGCTCAGGGAACTCACGAACGATCCGCTTCGAGGCGACATGCTGGTCTTCCTTCCGGGAGCCGGGGAAATCGCCAGAACCATGGATCTCCTCTCGGAGTCGACAGCGACCCGCGACGTTTCCCTGGTTCCCCTGCACGGCAGTCTTCCCCTCGACCGGCAGGACGACGCCCTGAAGCCGTCGGGAAAACGAAGAATTATTATATCTACAAATATAGCCGAAACATCGTTGACGATCGAAGGGATCACGACAGTCGTCGACAGCGGCTGGTGCCGCATCCTGCGGCTCGATCCGCAAACGGGTCTCGAAAAGCTCCAACTCGAGCGGATCAGCAAGGCAAGCGCCGAACAGCGCGCCGGCCGCGCCGGCCGTCTCGGGCCGGGCCGGGTGCTCCGCCTCTGGCCGGAAACCGATCACGTTCTCCTGCCCGATTCGACGCCACCGGACATCCGGCGGGTCGACCTTGCCGGCGTTTTTCTCACGCTCGCCACCTGGGGAAAAACCGACCCGGCATCCTTCGGCTGGTTCGAGGCCCCGCCGGCTCCGGCGATGGCCGCCGCCGTAGAGCTCCTGAAAACGCTCGGCGCTCTCGACCACTCTGGCGCCATCACTCCGCTTGGCGCGAAGATGGCCGAGGTCCCGGCCGCGCCACGCCTCGCGCGGATGCTCCTGTTCGCCGCCAGGCACGGCATGGCGAAGCAGGGAGCCGATCTCGCGGCCCTGCTCGGGGAACGCGACATCGCCGTGCGCACCCAGGACCGCGAAACCCGCATCGTCACCCGCAGCGACCTTCTCCTGCGTCTCGATCTTCTCGAGGAAGCTCGCGCATGCGGTTTTCGAGGCCATGGCGACCGGACCGACATGCGGGCCGCCGCAACGGCCGACCGTGTCTCGCAGCAGCTCTCGGCGCTGGCCGGCACCGCCGCGAAAAACATCTCGCCCCCGGCCGGAGCGGAGCGTGAAACCCTGCTTCTGAAGACCGTTCTGGCCGGATATCCCGACCGAGTGGCGCGAAGACGCGCCGAGAACAGCCTCCAGTTCAGAATGGCGGGCGGCCGCGGGCTTGTCCTCAGCCCCGCGTGCTCCGTGCGCGATGAAGAACTGGTCACCGTGCCTTCCGCCGACGCCGCGGCCGGTCGGGGTGTCGGAAACGAAGCGCTGATCCGCTGGGCATCCGCCGTGGAACCGGCATGGCTCGCCGACCTGTTTCCCTACGCCGTCGGAACCGAGCGTGAGGTCTTTTTCGACCCGGCAAAGGAAGCGATCGTCGCGCGCAGGCGGAAACGGTATCTCGACCTTCCGCTGGAAGAAACGGTCGTGCCGATCGCCCCGGACGAGCTTGAGACGGCTTCGAGGCTTCTCGCAACAGAGGCGGCGAAAGACCTGCGCCGCGCCTTCGCCTGGCCGGAGGAGTTCGATCAGCTTCTGCTGAGATTCGAACTGCTTCGCAGCGCCGCTTCCGAATATTCCCTTCCGGTCATCGATGTCGGATGGTGGGCCGATCATCTCCCAGAAATCTGCCTTGGTTCGAGAAGCTTCGCCGAACTCCGGCGTATCGATCTGTGTCGCGAGATGATCTCGCGCCTCACTCACAGACAGCGGCAGGCCGTCGAGCTGCTCGTTCCGGAACGTTTGCCGGTGCCTTCCGGAAGCCGGATCCGTCTCGAATACCAGCAGAAAGGGCCACCGGTGCTGGCCGTCAAGCTCCAGGAACTGTTCGGCCTCACCGAGTCACCGAAGGTCGTCGACGGGCGGGTTCCCGTGCTGGTGCATCTGCTCTCGCCCGCGGGCAGGCCGCTTCAGATCACCCAGGACCTGCGCAGCTTCTGGCTGAACGCCTACCCCGCGCTCAGACGCGAGATGCGCGGCCAGTATCCGCGCCACCCCTGGCCGGAAGACCCGTTCACGGCCATTCCGACCCGCCGCGTCGCACCGAGAAAAAAATAACCGCGGTCAAAGACCGCGGCGTCATCGTTTCAGGGTAAAACTCAGGACAGCAGCTGAAGCACCTTGGAGCGGGCAGCCTCGTCGATCTTGAAGACCCGCATCGTGGCGTCCTGCTGGAGCTGCTGTGTCGTCATCTGCAGGACCGCCTGCGCCATGTCTACGTCGCTGATGCGCGACTGCGCGGAAAGGGCGTTCATAAGTTCCTGCTGTAGCCCCGTGATCTCGCTGGTGATGCCGTTCGTGATCGCACCGACACGCGAGCGCTCGGAAACGACCGCTTCTCCCGCGCGCCCCGCGGACGTCATGGCGGCGTTCGCGCCATTCACGGTCGTGACGTCGATCGCCGAGGTGCCGAGCTTCGCCGAGTCGAGGGCCGGAATGGCGAGCTGATTGCCGTTCTGGAGCTGGATGTTCAGGCTGCCGTCGAGAAGCGGCTTCGTGTTGTAGTTCGTCGAGCCGCTGATCTGGTCGATGCCTGCGTTGAGCTGGGTGATCTCGGCCTGGATGGCCTGGCGATCCTCGGTGGTCAACGTGCCGTTCGCAGCCTGCACGGACAGTTCGCTGATGCGCTGGGTCATCTCGCCGATCTGGGACATGCCCCCCTCGGCCGTCTGCAGCAGCGAAATTTCGTCCTGCCTGTTGGCGATCTGACCCGTCAGACCACGCGTCTGCGACTCGATGGCCATCGACATCGCAAGGCCGGCGGCGTCATCGGATGCGGAGAGAATCTGTTTGCCGGTTGCGATACGCAGCACGGTTTTCTCGAGCGAGCGCTGAATCTCGGCGAGCCTGTTCGCGGTCATCATCGATGTTTTTTCGACCATCTGCCTCACCTCGCGGCTCCCGGTGTTGTACAGACAAACCGATTGGGAACCGTCTCTAACTTAAATATAGCCGCCAATCGACACTTTGTCGATCGACCATGCGTCAAAACGACCCGACGGCGGCATCCTCGGTCGGAAAAGGCGTTCCCATTCGGAAAAGGCCGACCATCTTGAACACGTTCATCGTCAGGTCATTGAGGCCGGTGTAGGCAAGTTTTCCTTTTTTCTCATCGACGACGATCTCGGTGATTTCGATCAACTGCGCGATCCCCTGCGAATTGATCACGGGCGAACCCTCGAAATTGAGTACGAAATTCCGGAACCCCTTGGGAAAAGCCTCTTCGACAGCTTTTCTCATGGACATTCCAGCGTTTTCATCCAGATATCCGGTGCTTCTGACGACAAACACCGTGCCCCTGGCTTCCCCCGTGCATGTATACTGGCTCATGGGGGCCATGATACGTGCCCCAGACCGGCAATGTCAAGGAACCAGCCAGGGCAAGCGCATCAGTTTTCACAATCGCTGAATCGCAGAGTTCACAAAGGGCACAGAGCTTCCACGGAGGAATGAAAGAGTCTCTGTGAAACCTCTGTGAGCATCGTGTTCGCTGTGATTCAGGTTCGCTCTTGCCGAACACGAGCAGAAACCCATGCTGTTCGCCCTGAGGAATCAGCCGACCGAGCTTCTTTCAATAGGCCATGATCAGTTGGGCGAGAATCCCGGTTCCGTCTTTCGAAACAGGTTTGATCTGGCCGTTGAATTCAGAACCGACGGACGGAGGCGCGGCGAGGGCGGCTCCAATCTCGATGAGATATGTCTCCCCGGTTGCACCGGCGGTCTTCAGGGTGAAACGCTTCCCGTCGGCCGAAACCTCGGTGACGTTGCCGGAAACGTTTTTCGGCCGCTTGTCGAATTTCGGCTTCGCCGTCGTTTCCGTCGTTTTCGCCGGCTTTTTCGGCGGTACCGACGGCGGTGCGAGGAACAGGAACCAGATCAGCGCCGTGGCAACAGCCCCCACAAGGACCGAGACGATCGCGAACGACACCAGGCCCGGGTCGGCATTCGGCTCTTTCGCCCTTTCCGCCTGCTGTTTGCGAATCTTCTGGATGTTCGACAAGGCATACGACGGCTGGGCCGTGGCTTTCTTCGCCCGCTCCGCCTCGAACCGTGTCCGAGCCTTTCCTTTCAGGAACTCGAAATGCTTTTCGGGCTGGCCGCCGGAAGACAGGTTCTCCGCAGCCTCTCTGCACAGGGCGAGCAGCATTTCCTGCCGCGTTCCCTGGGTGTTTTCGACGATCCTGAAGACGCTGATCCAGAGGTCCTCGTCCATGTTCGCCTTGAAGATAGCTATATATTGTCCAATATTTTCTGGGTCCTGTTCCCGCTGGAGCGAGGAGATCAGCATTTCTCGGACGGCGGGAAAGTCGAACTGCGAGGCGCACGAGATCGCATAGGCCCGCTGTCTGGGCTGGATCGAGGCGAACATCTTCTCGACCAGCGACAGGGCCTGTTTCTTGTCGAACAACGCGAACACCCGAACGGCGACGGCCCGAACCTCGTCGGCCGGGTGCTGGATCAGCTTGGGCAGATAAGGCGACAGCACATCGAGATCGAGCGAGCCCAGGGCCTCGATGGCGGCGGCGGCGACGGGCGGTTCCCCGCCAGCCAGGTATCCTGTGATCAGCCCGGCGTCGGACTTGTCACCCACCCGTCCGATGGTCTGCACAGCCAGCAACCGCTCCTCGGGCGTACAGCTCCGCATGAACTCTCGCAGTTTCGGCCTCAGCTTTTTGAATCGCTCGCCGTCGAGGCCGGCCAGCAGCCTCATCCGCTGTTCCGGTTGCAGCTTCTGCAGATCAAGGTCGGCCGCGGCAGCGGCTTTTTCGTCGAGAGCGGCAAGGCGTGAGTGTATCGCGGCCCGGACGTCGGCATCCGCCTCGCCACCGATCCAGCCGCTTAGACAACTGCGGGCCTCCTGGTACCCAAGCCGGGCGAAATCGCACAGGCGCAGCGCCGCCTGTTTCCGGGTCTCGGCATCCTGGGAAGCGAGAGAAAGGCTGCACCCTTCGATGAGCTGGCGGGCTTTCCGCCGCTGGTAGACTTCCTCGAGCTCGAGCGTCAGCTGATCGGGCGTCTTCTGAACGAGCCCCGCCTGGTGGAGGGACTGGATCACCCCCGACAGGATCTCGCCGATGATCTTCCGCTTCTCGCCGCGACAGTTTTCGCGCACTTCGAGAAGCCGCAGGGGCTCTTCGGGAGCCGGATTCGCCCGGAACAGGAAGCCGGCTTTCTCGAGCAGCGACGGCGTATCCTCGATCGCGATGAATCGCAGCATGAGCGGCTCGATCTCGGGAAACGGGAAGAAGAACGCCTGAAACAGGGCGGCGTTGCGATCGTTCGCATCCTCGGAAAACAGCGCCGCCTCGAAATGGTTCAGCGCTTCCTGGGGATCCCAGCGGTAGAGGAGCCGGATCGCACGGGAGCGAATCCCGTGAACGGGGTTCACGAGCAGCGGAACGATCAGCTCTTTCAGGCTGTCCGGGCTCAGCTTCTCGAGCGCCTCGACCGCCGTCGTCAGGACGCGCGGATCGGCATGCCGGCACATCGTCTCGATCTGGGCCACATCCTCGGCCGAGCCGAATTTTTTGAAAAACTGAAGGATAGATGGGAGCAGTTCGGTCGAAAAGTTCCACCAGTCCGCTTCACGGAGGGCGATCGCGGCGAGCGGCGCATCGCCGCGCCGGATACCTTCGACGACGATCGCAAGGCTCAGATCGTCACGCCCCGGATCCTTCAGGAGGGCTTCGAGTTCGGCCAGAGCGCCTTCAGAGCCCGCGGAAACAGTTCCGGCCGTCCGTTCGATCCGTGCCAGCAGCTTCTGCATCTGGAACCGCGTTCCAGGGTCCGCTTCCGTCGCGGCGCGCCGCTTGAAGGCCGCGAGCGTTTCGGCCGTCCACTCGACATCCTCGATGCGGGACAGAACGGAGAACCTGATCGTCGGGTCAGGCGACGACAGGTCTTCGAGAAGCGCCGCAACGGGATCGATCGTCAATCAGCGTTCCTTCAGCCGGGCGTATTCCTCGCCGGCAAGAACGTAGGCCGGCTTCATCTCGGTGGCCAACCGAAACATCTCGCGAGCGCTAGACCGATCGCCCTTCGCAATCATCAGCAGCCCTATATTTCTCAATATATATCTCTGGATGGGTAGTTTCCGGTTCTTATAGAATGCTTTCTGCAGTGCCTGTTCCGCCGTTCTGCGGTCGCCGGATGCCCATGCGGCGAGCCCCCGCAGGTTTTCTGCGGCGACGGCCAGTTCGACGGGCACGGCGGGCGTTTCCCCGCTTTCGGTCACGAAGCGATTCAAAAGGGCCTCCGCCGCCGGAAAATCGCTCTTCAGATACGCCTCGACGGCGAGCACATACAGGCCGAGCAGCTGGTCGACTCTCTTCTTCGTCAGATCGATGCCCTTGTCGGCGAGCGATGGCCCCAGCTTCGGATCACTTTTGAGAAGCGCCTGGAGTTTGTCGAACATCTCGACGTCGGTCTGGGCCTGGAACGGCGTGATCATGACATCCCGGTACAGGCTGGGCCCGCGCACGGCCCCTTCGGGCCTGAGCCTGTCATCGTAGGTGATCCACATATCCGGCCCGAGGGGATAGAAGCCCTCCTCTTTGTACAGGGCGAACGCCATGTCCGCGAACGCCTCGTGCATATCCGGCCAGGCATTTATCGTTTGGGCTATTTTATTTGCCTCCTCGGGGAAGCGACTGCCGGCTTCTCGGATCAATTCGACCTTCGGGGTGCGAACCCGGAGTTTGCAGCCGATGGAGCCGTTCGGGAGGGGGCCGGTCGGGGTGACGGTGAACCTGAAAAGTCTGCTGGAACCGGACCCGAGGCGGCCTTTCGGTTCCTCCCGGGGTGTCTGGGTCCATCCCGGGGGGAGAAGGAGCGAGACATCGACGTCTTCGAGATCGCCGAGACAGGACGTGACGGTGGCAAGGACATCGACCGGAACGCCTATCCGCGGGATGTCGGCCAGCGAGGCATCGAACCCGTACCAGGGCGGCAGTTTCGGCATATCGGCCGCGACCGGAGATGTTACGAACGCTCCGATCAGGAAGAGGCAGAGAAGAATACGCAGGGACAGTCGCATGTGAAGCTCCTTGGGATCCTATTCCCGCGCGACGCGGGGAGTGGGCCGCCGGCGCCGGGATACTGCGATCCCGGCCGGCTCCGGGTCAGTTCACCTTGTCGGTGCGTGGTAATTTGCCGCGTCTGCGGCCCGATGCCGAGCGGCCGGAAGAGCTTTCGCCGGATGGATCTTCCGGCTCGTCCGGGTCGTCGTCATCGCCTTCGTCGCCTGGGTCACCGGGTTCGGGATCGTCGGCGACCACCGGGATCGCATCACCCGTTCCCACCGTCTGCTGGGCACCGTAGAGGATCTGCATCAGTTTCGGATATGCATCGTCCACGATATAGGCGACGACCATCATCGTCTGCATGCACTGGGCCTTGGTCATCGTGCCGTCTTCGATGATATGGGTACAGGCGGCCGAAAGGCTCTGGCCATCCTTCGACAGCTCGAACCGGATGTCGAAATACTCGTCCATCAGCTGCATCAGGGTCATCAGCAGGTCGAGACGGCGCATCTCGACATTGCGGATGAAGCCCGGCACGCGCACCACCAGATGCCTGTTGTGCGCGTAAATGAGCATTCGCATCGTGAGTGTCTTGCCCTGGAGATACATCTCGAGGCAGGCGTCCGACATGAACTGGAACCGGTATCCCTCCTCGGTCAGGTGCCCCGCGACCGACTTGATGATCCCGATTTCCCAGGCGGAAGCCTGCGGAGCGGACTTGTCTTTCGAAGGTTGATCCTGTTTCATGCTGTCACCTCGCGGAATGCGGCCTTGACCGCATCGGATGATACATTGAGCGCCTGAGCGGCAAGAACTACCAGCTTCCGCTCGAGTTCGTCGATTTTCCCGTCGCGGACCACGGCCGCAGCCAGCCGCCGGAAGAACGCCTCGCTCCGGAACTCGCCGCCGCCGTCGGTCATGGGGCTGCGCGCGGTCGCGGCAACCGCCCCGTCGAGGATCCGGGCGTGGGCCTGGTCGGAGATGCGCAGGACCGCGCGGAACTTCCCGAGAAGCTCCGCTTCGTGGCGCGACACCTGGCCATCGCGCAGGATCTCGGTCACGATGATCGCATAAAACTCTTCGGGCCCCATCGCCCCGACACGTTCGGGCTGCGCGTCCCGGCCGGCATCGGCCGGCGTGTCGGCGGGAGTCGGCGCGAGTTCCGGATGGCGGGTCTGCAGCTCCGCTTTCAGGCTATTCCATTCTTTTTTATATATATCTTTAAGCATTGTTTCGACCAGCGCGTTTCGCCTCGTCACCCAGTTTCGGAAGAAGGCGGCCGTCGGCGTGCCGGCCGTGCGGTCGAGCAGGACGCCGTAGCCCCGCAATGCGGCGATGAACGCGCCGTTCAGGCGCAGGATCTCGCACCGTTTCATCGTCTGGAGGACGAATGGATCGGCCAGCCAGCCTGCTTCCGCCCTCAGCAGGGCGGCGAATTCTGCGGGCGAGGCGCCGCAGGCCGATGCCATCGCGAGGAGATGTTCCTGCGCCTGAGGCACGTCGGCCCAGGCCCCCAGGAGGCGCATGTTCAGCGAGGCGAACAGTTTCGATGCCTTCTGCCCCTCGGCGGCGAGCAGCCTGGCGAAGTGCAGCAGGGCGTTGAGGTAGAACTGGTCGCGATCGAGCGCCTTCTCGAACATTGCACGGGCCTCGGCGTTGCGACCGGCGCGCGCGAACAGAATGCCGAGATTCGCGAACGCGTCGGGCATGGCCGGAGAAATCTCGATTTCATGCCGGTATGCGGCCTCCGCTTCCTCGTTGCGGCCCAGGAGCCGCAGGCACAGCCCGCGCAGATTCGCGGCGCGGGGCAACCCCGGCACTTCGGCTTCGGCACGGCCGTATGCTTCGACGGCTGCTTCCAGCTCGCCCCGCATCTGCTTTTTGATGCCTTCGTGCAGAAACCCCGAGGCGTCGAACGGCTCGAGCTTCACAACCGCCGCATCGGCATCCTGCGATTCGGGAACGTCGCCGGAGGCCAGAACGTGGGCTTTCGCGGGTTTCAGGGCGGCCAGGATCTCCTGCGGAACGGCCACGGATGCAAGTGCACTCCCCGTCTGAAACGACAGCAGAACGGCGCGATCGGGGCTGCCGGGCGTTTCGGCAAGCAGGGCGACCGGCTGGCACATCCAGTCCTGCCAGGCCATGGCGCCGCCATCCAGCCGGAATACGATCGCCGGATGCCCGCCGGACATCCGAAATGTCGTCTCGTTGCTCAATCCAGCTCCTCCTGTTAACAGAGCTTCTTTCCTATCAAACCGTCATCAAAGGACGGGAGGAAAGTGTGCCCCCGCTCCAGCATGGCCCGAAAAGCTCAGAATTCCCCAATTGGTGGGCTCGCGATTCCATTGAATTTCGATGTTTTCCACCTGGAACTCATGCGTAGCACCGTCCCCATCTACCCATGAGCCGCTCAGACGACCGGCAAACAGGGCAAATGTTTCCAAGTTCGAAACAACTTCACGAGTATCGACTTGCAGGCTGATGCTCGAAGCAGCTGCAAAAAAATCCTGAAGGTTTTTTTTGATGTCCTCATGGTTCCAGATGGAATTTGCGCGATACCATTTTACACTTCCATCTATATATGCCATGGCTCCATCGAGATCCTCGGAATTGATGGCATTCAGAAAGCCATCCATACGGGCGTTGATCTCCGGACCCAGCGGATCACTGCCATCACCGTCTCCGCCACTTCCGCCGCCACAGCCGATCAGGCCGACGGACAACACAATCAAAAGAAGGCAGACGAACCAGACCGATGCAAGCCTAACCGGAAAAAATCGGCGCCGGGGCGGCGTTGCCGCCGCCCCGGCGG
>MWAR01000099.1 GCA_002068715.1 bacterium ADurb.Bin374 | reverse complement strand
CTCGCGCGATTTCCGATCGTTCACTTCGCGGTCCACGGCATCATGCCGGGTCAGGTGGAAAGCTGTTCCGAGCCCTGCCTCGCGCTTTCGACCTCCGTAGACGCTGCTGAGGACGGCTTCCTGACCATGAGCGAAATATTTGGCTTGCGACTCGATGCAGCCCTGATCGTTCTCTCGGCGTGCAACACCGGCGTCGTCGACGTCGCCCTTCCGAATCTCGAAGCACTGTCCGGCTTTGCGCGCGCGTTTTTCCATGCCGGCGCGCGTCGTCTGCTGCTCACCCTCTGGAGCATAAGCGACACGGCGACGGCGGAGTTCATGAGTTCCTTTTACGCCCATCTCCTCCGGGCCGACAGACCGCTGGAAGCTCTTTGGGAAGCGCGAAGGCGGATGCTGTCGATTCCCGGACTCGCGCACCCCTTCTTCTGGGCCCCTTTCGTTCTCATTGGCGAATGAACCGAACGGCGGGTGCAGCCCCGGGTTTATATACTGTATGTTATTATTCCGGGCTGACGACAATCCCTTCCTGGGGAGAATGCCGTACGCTCGTGATCCTGTGCTGGGGCTTGGCCATGAGCACCCGGGTTTCGGGCGGCACCGATTCGGTGAGCCAGACGTTGCCGCCGATGACCGAGCCGCGGCCGATCACGGTGCTCCCACCGAGGATGGTCGCGCCGGCATAGATCACGACGTCGTCTTCGATCGTGGGGTGGCGTTTCGCGTTGCGGATCACGTTGCCCTGGGAATCACGAGGGAAATTGAGCGCACCGAGCGTCACGCCCTGATACAACGTCACCCGTTCGCCGATGAGGGTTGTCTGGCCGATCACGACGCCGGTCCCGTGGTCGATGAAGAAACTGCGGCCGATCTTCGCCCCGGGATGGATGTCGATGCCGGTCCGGGCGTGGGCCCACTCGGTCATGATGCGGGGCATGAGAATCAGCCCCTGCTCGCTGAGGTGGTGAGCGATGCGGTATACGGCGATCGCTTCGAGGCCGGGGTAGCTGAAGATGATCTCGTCGAAACCCGATGCGGCCGGATCGTTCCGGTATGCCGCCCGCACGTCGTCCTCGAGCAGGCTTCGGATGGCAGGCAGTTCTTCGATGAAGGTGCGCGCGATCAGCGCCGCATAGCCCTGACAATGTTTGCAGGAACGGTTGGTGAACCTGCAAGAATGCAGCGACTCGCGCAATATCTGCGCCTGGAGCTTTTCATACAGGGTCGCGATCCGGAAACCGACCTGCAGCTCCATCGACTCGAAGGAAAGCCTCGAGTCGCCGTAATACCCCGGGAAAAGCAGGAACAGCGCGTCTTCTAGAATCGACGCCATTTCCTTTTTGTCGGGAAGCGGGCTCGCATCGAAGTGCTGTACCCCGCCGGCCCTGTCGACCAAGCCGGCCATCACCTTTTCCGTGAGCTTTTTCAGCATCGGATTCACAGGTTTCCTCCTTCGACGTCACCGGCATGCCGGAAAGAAAAACGCCCCGGAGAACTGGCTCTGCCGGGGCGCGCGATTTCCATCGGTCACTCTACGATGATTCGTCCGTTGATCTCGCAATAGACCATGCGATCGTCGACGATGAGCATGTTGCGTTCGACGCCGGACTCGGCGTCGCCATAATAAAGTCTCCAATATATTTCCTCGCCGCCGGCGGTCTCGACATTGAACCGCTGGACGCGGATGTCACCGTTTTCCGTCTTCTCGGGAGCGTATTTTCTCCAGAGCTGGGCCACGCGCTGCGGCACTTCATCGAACGAGACGGCAGAGGCCGTCACCTGGCCTTCCTCGACGGCAGCCAGCAGGGCTTCGAGAACCGCGGCGAGAGCCTTGTCCTTGCCGGTCGGATCGCCATCGATGAAGGTGAAAATCATCGCAGCCTTCTTGTCCTTGCGGATGCTCTGAAACAGCGTCTCGGCGACCTCTCCGTTTTTCCGGACGGTCCGGAATCGGTAAAAGTCGGTGCGGACGGAGGGCTGCCGCACATCTAGAAACATGCCGTATCGGGAGATGCTGACTTCGGCATACTCGGTCTCGTTCCGGGCCCAGGCATCGACGATCCACTCGGGAACCTGGGCCATGCCCACCAGGGCGACCTCGATGCGACCGCCGGCGGAACAGTCGAGAAGCCGTTCGATCGTGTTCTTGAGTCCCTCGCGGTGCGAAACCGTCTGGGCATTGCGTTGCATCTCGGCGACATACTCGGCATCGAGAGCGGCCAGCGTTTCGGCGCGCACGGCCGGGGCGGTCAGGAGCAAGCCGGCAATGGCGGCGGCAAGAAGCATGTTTTTCATGGTGGTCATCCTCCAGGACATCATTCTTTTTTGTCTTTGTTTTTTTGCAGTCGGCCAATATATCACAACAGCGCGACTCAGTCAATCGCGAACGCGATTTTTTCTGTTGCGTGCCTCGTGAAATCTTCCTATAATGGATGATCGACAGCCACCTTCATCCACGGGAGGACGAAGATCATGAAACAAGACGTCACCACCGGGACATCCCGCGAAACGCTCACCCGCACGGCATCCGGAACACTGATATACTGCCGCGAACTGTTCGAAAAGGACCTCTACAGGCACCAGATGCCCCAGGTCCGGGGC
>MWAR01000098.1 GCA_002068715.1 bacterium ADurb.Bin374 | reverse complement strand
CGGGGGTTCTCGCGGTGGTCCTGATCCTGGGAGTTGTCTGCGGAAACTTCATTGAAAGCGTCTATATGGAACCGCTGCTGAAACTCGTGAACGCCGTGGATTGAGAGACCATCCGTCACTTCACGAGTCGCTGCCTCATCGAACCGCGGGCAAGCCTGACCAGCAGGGCTGTCCAGAGAACGACGGCCGCGACGGCCGTCAGTCTGAGTGTCGTGCCGAGGGTGAGCGATCGGATGACCGAAATGACGGGGGTCAGCGGCAGGCACCATGCGAACGCCTGAAGGGCCGATGGAAGCTGATCGAGCGGGAAGAATACGCCGCAGAAGAGAAACATCGGAAAGATCAGCAGGAACTGCGGATACGAGATTTCGTCGATCGTCGCCGACCGAGCTGCCGCCAGCAGCCCCATCGAAGCGAAGAGAAGGCTTCCGATGAACACGAACGGAAGGGCCGCAAGCGCGCCGGTGAGGCTAAAATCGCCGGCCAGCGCGCCGATGGCGAGAACCGCCCCCGAGGCGAATGTCGCTTTTGAGGCGTCCCACAGCAGTTCTCCCCAAAGCACTTCCGACATGGTGACCGGCGTGACCGCGATCGCCTGAAACACCTTCTGGTAATACATGCGCACGAAACCCCCGTAGGCGGCTTCGAAAAAGCCCTGGAACAGCATCGTCTGGCCGACGATGCCGGCAAAGACGAACTGCCGGTAGCTCATCGCGACTCCTTCGGACGTCAGGCCGCCGACGAGCCCCCCGACGCCGATGCCGAACGAAACCAGATACAGCAGGGGCTCCACGAACGTCGTCACTATGCCGAACCAGAAATTCTTCTCGTAAACCGCGTAATAGCGCCGCCAGACGGTCGCGATCGCCTGCCATGAGGTCATGGGCGGATCCCTTCGACGGCTTCGGCAGGGTGCATCTGCGGGTTCTCCGTCTCGTCTTCGCTTTCGTCGGCATCGAGCGAGAGACCGGTCAGCTTCAGATAGACGTCTTCCAGGTTGGGAGGGCGTTTCCAACGAACACCGGGCCTGATCTCCTCTTCGATCTCGGCGATCGGCACATGGCGGGCGATCAGTTCGGGCGGCGTCGCGCAGTCGAGAATGCGGCCGCGGTGGATGATGCCGATGCGGTCGCAGAGACGCTCGGCTTCCTCCATGTAATGGGTCGAGAGCAGGACGGCGCCTCCGGTCCGCCGGAAGTCGGCGATGATGGACCAGAGCACTCGCCGGGCTTCCGGGTCGAGGCCGGTCGTGGGTTCGTCGAGAACGAGGACGCGCGGCTCCGCGACCAGGGCCCGGGCCACCTGGAGCCGCCGGCGCATGCCGCCCGAGAGAGCTTCGACCAGAACATCCGCCTTGGAGGCCAGATCGAACCGGTCGAGAAGCTCGCGGGCCTTGCGGCCGGCTTTTTCCGCATCGATGCCGAAAAACGAGGCGTGGCGGACCATCTGGTCGAAGACGGTGAAATCGGTATCGAGCGTGTCGTCCTGGTGACACACGCCGAGCAGGGCGCGCGCCTGACGTGGCGCCGCATGCACGTCATGGCCGAGAATCGTGACGTTGCCGGCCGTCGGCGGGTAAAACCCCGTGATGCACTGCATCGACGTCGACTTTCCCGCCCCGTTCGGGCCGAGCAGGCCGAAACATTCGCCCTCGGCGATATCGAACGAGACACCGTCGACGGCCCGAAGCGGCGGATTGCCGGGAACGCGATACTCCTTGACGAGCCCTGTGACGACGAGCGGTTTTGTCATAAATTATACGATATAATACTGTGTCGGATTGCAACTGACCGGGCCCTTGCCGTCAGGCCGGAAGCTGATTCAGTCCTCGAGTTTTTTCAGCAGCCACGCCATATTGTGTCCGAGCGTCCGCATCGTATCGATGCCTTCGTCGTCGCTGGTCACGCCGCCCGGCTCGCGACCGAATCCCATGTTCCAGTAGCTCGATCCGACGACGATCATTTCGGAGATCAGGAAGAAGTGGTTGATCGTGTCGAACGCGTGAATGGCCCCGCAACGACGCACGGCGACGACGCCCGCCCCGACCTTGCGGCGCCACATGCTCTCGTTGGCGCGGCCGACGTAACCGGCTCGGTCGATGAGTGCCTTCATCTCGGCGCTCACGTCGGCGAAATAGGTCGGAGAGCCGAGAATGATGCCGTCGGCCTGCTCCATCTTCCCGATGATCTCGTTGACGGGGTCGGTCGTGATCACGCACCGTCGGTCTTTGCGCTGATAACACGAGCCGCAGGCCGTGCAGCCGCGCACTGGTTTGCCGGCGAGCTGGACGAGTTCCGTCTCGATGCCTTCGGCCGAGAGCTGCTTGAACGCCTCTCTGATCAGCAGGGCCGTGTTGCCGTCGTTCCGGGCGCTTCCGTTGATTCCGAGAACTTTCATCCTGTCCTCCCTCTTTCCGCGGCGTTCGGGGTTCCAGCTCGCCTGGGAACAGCCTTCGACGCCGTCTTTCATCTGCCCGCACCAGAGCGCGCCTTCACGCCGCTCTCCGGGGTGGTGACGGGAGATTTTACCACGACGGCAGGTTCATGGTCGCCACGAGTTTGAAAGGCGGGGCAAGCGCATGCGTTTCTGCTTGTGCACGAAAGAAGAGCCATGAATCACAGAGATACAAAGACCTTTTCACCGCCGAGGCACAGAGGCGCAGAGATTGAAAAAATGTACTAAGATATTTTCCTCGGCGTCTCAGTGTCTCCGCGGTGAATCGTTCGAATTTCAACATGCCAGGACACGATGAACACGAAGGTTCCACGGAGATTATTCCCTGTGAAATCTCCGTGAGTTTTGTGTTCTTCGTGATTCAGCGGTTGTGAAAACTGAAGTGCACCAGGAAAAAAGCCTGTCAGAACAGGGGCCTCAGCCATTCGATCTTGGAAAGCGTGCGGATCAGCCACATCTTTTTGCCCTGGACATCGTTGGGGCCGAATTCGGCGGAGTCGCTTGTCGCCAGATGATACTCCTTCGTGCCGGCGATGTCGGCCATGATGCCTGCCCGCAGTTCCCTCGAGAAACCGTCGGAATGGATGGCGGCGATCACTTCGGAGTTGATCTGTTCGCTGACGTAGTCGAGGTTGTAGGTGCCTACGACGCCGACGGTGCTGTCGAACACGAATGTCTTGGCATGGAGTTGACC